>NZ_KV792000.1:0-202733 GCF_001808035.1 Proteus sp. HMSC14B05
CAGAACGATTAGCTGCTGAACGTGCAGAGCAGGCGCGTTTAGCTGAAGAAGAAGCCCAGCGTCAAGCGCAACTTGAAGCTGAACAAGCACGCCAAGAAGCGCAAAGAGCAGAGGCAGAACGATTAGCTGCTGAACGTGCAGAGCAGGCACGTTTAGCCGAAGAAGAAGCTCAACGTCAAGCACAGCTAAAAGCAGAACAAGCACGCCAAGAAGCGCAAAGATCAGAGGCAGAACGATTAGCTGCTGAACGTGCAGAGCAGGCACGTTTAGCCGAAGAAGAAGCTCAACGTCAAGCGCACCTTGAAGCTGAACAAGCACGCCAAGAAGCTGAAGAAAAAGCGCGTATTGCACAAGCACAAGCCGAAGCGGAAGATATTGTCGCGTTACGCGAAGAGGTATTAGTCGATAAACCCGTAGAGCAAGAGAGACCGAAAAAAGAAGGCTTTTTCTCTCGCTTGAAAAAGGGATTATTAAAAACACGACAAAATTTAGGCTCCGGTTTTATGGGGCTATTCCGCGGTAAGAAAATTGATGACGAGCTTTTCGAAGAGTTAGAAGAGCAGTTGTTAATTGCCGATGTGGGAATGGATACCACTAGCAAGATCATTAACAGTTTGACTCAGCATGCTAGTCGTAAAGATCTCAAAGATGCTGAATCTCTTTATGGTAAGTTGCGTGAAGAGATGGGCGATATTTTAAATAAAGTGGATAAGCCATTAAATATTGAAGGTAAAAAACCTTTTGTCATTTTAATGGTCGGAGTTAATGGGGTCGGTAAAACGACCACTATCGGTAAGTTAGCCCGCCAATACCAAGCTGAAGGTAAATCGGTGATGTTAGCTGCAGGAGATACCTTCCGTGCAGCGGCGGTTGAGCAACTACAAGTTTGGGGTGAGCGTAATCATATCCCTGTTATTGCTCAGCATACGGGGGCTGATCCAGCATCGGTTATTTTTGATGCTATTCAATCGGCGCAAGCAAAAGGTGTCGATGTTCTGATTGCGGATACCGCGGGACGATTGCAAAATAAATCTCATTTAATGGAAGAGCTGAAAAAAATCGTCCGTGTAATGAAAAAATTAGACGAGGAAGCACCACATGAAGTGATGCTGACACTCGATGCCAGTACAGGGCAAAATGCTGTTAGCCAAGCAAAATTGTTTAATGAAACGGTTGGGCTGACAGGATTAACCTTGACGAAACTGGATGGTACTGCAAAAGGGGGCGTTATCTTCTCTATCGCTGATCAGTTTGGTATTCCTATTCGCTATATCGGCGTCGGTGAAGGTATTGAAGATTTACGTCCGTTTAAGGCCGACGATTTTATTGAGGCTCTGTTTGCCCGCGAGGAGTAGTTGTAATGATCCGCTTCGAACACGTCAGCAAGGCTTATTTAGGTGGAAGACAAGCATTACAGGGGGTTGATTTTCATCTTCGCCCTGGTGAGATGGCTTTTTTAACCGGACATTCTGGTGCTGGTAAAAGTACATTGCTTAAATTAATTTGTGGCATAGAACGTCCAAGTGATGGCGCTATTTGGTTTGCTGGTCATGATATCAGTAGGCTAAAAAATAGTGAGATCCCTTTTTTGCGTCGTCAAATAGGGATGATCTTCCAAGATCACCATTTGCTGATGGACAGAACGGTTTATGACAATGTCTCTCTACCTTTGATTATTGCAGGCGCAAGTGAAGAGGATATTCGACGCCGAGTTTCAGCCGCCTTGGATAAAGTCGGACTACTTGATAAAGCGAAAAATTACCCTATCCAGCTTTCAGGGGGGGAACAGCAACGGGTGGGAATAGCTCGTGCTGTTGTGAATAAACCCACGGTGTTATTGGCTGATGAGCCAACAGGGAATCTTGATGGTGAACTTTCAGAAGGCATTATGCGTCTGTTTGAAGAGTTTAATCGCGTGGGGGTTACCGTGTTAATGGCAACGCATGATATGACACTTGTAGAGCGCAGGAATTACCGTATTCTAACCTTAGGTCAAGGGCGTATGGTGGGAGGACAAAATGGCTAAAGGAAAACACTCCCGTAAGGCAATGCCAACACCAAAAGCGAAAACAAAAGCATTACGTGGTGGACGCCGTGAGCAGTGGCGTTATGCATGGCGTAATACCATGGCCGACTTTTTACGCCAACCCCTCTCTTCTTTCTTAACGGTGATGGTAGTAGCGATTTCATTAACACTACCTAGTATCTGTTACATTGTCTGGAAAAATGTATCAACAGCCGCAGAGCAGTGGTATCCCACTCCGCAACTGACGGTCTATCTTGATAAATCTCTAGATGACAGCTTAGCGCAGGCAACGATAAAAAATATCGAGGCATTAGATAAAGTCGAAGAGGTTAATTATCTTTCTCGTCAAGATTCATTAGTGGAGTTTCGCTCATGGTCTGGATTTAGTAGCGCATTAGATATGCTAGAAGAAAATCCATTACCCGCTGTCGCGATTGTGACTCCTGTTATGGATCCTAATGACGAGCAATTAATGGTTAATTTGCGTGATGCAGTGGCAAATATTGCCGGTGTTGACGAAGTGAGAATGGACGATAGCTGGTTTACTCGGTTATCTACTTTAACCTCATTAGTTGGACAAATCGCAATGGTGATCGGTAGCTTAATGATTGTGGCACTGCTATTGGTTATTGGTAATAGTGTTCGTCTTAATATTTTCAGTCGTCGTGATACCATTAATGTGATGAAATTAATTGGTGCTACTGATGGCTTTATCATGCGTCCCTTTTTAAATTGGGGTTTAGTACTCGGCTTTATCGGGGCTATTTTTGCGATTATTTTCTCTGCATTATTGGTATGGAAGTTATCTGATGTCGTTACGCAAGCGGCGACCGTATTTGGAACAACTTTCTCAATATCTGGATTAGGTTTTGATGAATCGGTTATTTTGATCCTCGTTTCGATGACCATTGGCTGGTTTGCTGCTTGGTTGACCACCATGCAACATTTACGTCAATTCACACCAGAATAGCCATATTAGTCCCTTTTTTCCTTTTTATTATGGCGGGTTGCATTATTATGGCAACCTTGCCATTTTATCAAACCCCTATCTTTGGCATAATAATGTTCTACACTTAACCTAGATGAATTGAGTACTATTTTTAATAGATGAATTTGCGGTTTGCTTGGTAAAGTACAAAGATATGTAAACATAGATGCGATATGAACCTTTAGTCTTTATGCTGGTCAATAATGTTGTAAAAACATAATATCTACC
This sequence comes from Proteus sp. HMSC14B05, assembly GCF_001808035.1. Taxonomy (NCBI): domain Bacteria; kingdom Pseudomonadati; phylum Pseudomonadota; class Gammaproteobacteria; order Enterobacterales; family Morganellaceae; genus Proteus; species Proteus sp. HMSC14B05. The sequence continues at coordinate 3,243 of NZ_KV792000.1, forward strand.
ACCAACGATGACCTGTTAAGTACTATTAGAAGGTTCTTCCTGCTCACCATACAGTATTAATATTAATTATCTATTTGATTTTCATGAGGATTTGAATGACAAAAGAAATGCAATCCTTAGCATTGGTTCCGCAAGGCAGCATTGAAGCGTATATCCGTGCAGCCAATTCCTATCCGATGTTAACGGCAGAGGAAGAAAAGGAACTGGCTGAACGGCTGCATTACGAGGGCGATTTGGAAGCAGCGAAAACGCTGATCCTTTCTCATTTACGCTTCGTTATTCATGTTGCTCGCAGTTATTCAGGATATGGTTTACCTCAGGCGGATCTTATCCAAGAAGGTAATATTGGTTTGATGAAAGCGGTGCGTCGCTTTAACCCTGAAGTTGGGGTTAGACTGGTTTCTTTCGCCGTGCATTGGATCAAAGCCGAAATTCATGAATATGTGTTACGTAATTGGCGTATCGTGAAAGTCGCGACAACGAAATCACAGCGTAAACTGTTCTTTAATTTAAGAAAAAACAAAAAACGCTTAGGGTGGTTTAACCAAGATGAAGTCGAGCTAGTCGCGAAAGAGCTTGGGGTCTCTGAGAGCGATGTGCGTGAAATGGAATCTCGCATGTCGGCACAAGATATGGCATTTGACATGAGTGCTGATGATAGTGATGACTCACATCCTGTAGCTCCGGTGCTGTTCTTAGAAGATAAATCTTCTGACTTTGCTGATGGTATTGAAGAAGATAACTGGGATAACCATGCGGCTGACCGACTGACTTTAGCGATAAAAACACTGGATGAACGTAGCCAAGACATTATCCGCGCTCGCTGGTTAGAAGATGATAATAAATCAACTTTACAGGAGCTTGCAGATAAATATGGTGTTTCTGCTGAGCGAGTTCGCCAGTTAGAAAAAAATGCGATGAAAAAATTGCGTTTAGCGATTGAAGATTAATCACATTTTAAAGCCAATCCAACCTCTCTGATTGTAGAGTATGATATAAAAGCGATATTGATATATCGCTTTTTTTATACGCGGAGAACATGACGTGAAAGAGATAAAAATAGTTATCGCCCCAGATCCTTTTAAAGAGAGCTTAAGTGCCAAAGAGGTGGCAGAGGCGATTAAACAAGGCTTTTCACGTTATTTACCTGATGCTGATTATTGTTGTATTCCTATGGCCGACGGCGGTGAAGGTACAGTAACGTCATTAGTTGATGCTACCCATGGTCGTTTTATCACAACGCCAGTTTGTGATCCATTAGGTAAACAGGTAACAGCCACTTGGGGAGTGTTAGGCGATAATACTACTGCCGTGATTGAAATGGCACAGGCATCAGGTCTTCATCTTATCCCTTCATCTCAACGCAATCCCAATTTAACGACGAGTTATGGTACCGGTGAGTTAATTTGTGCCGCACTAGATTTGGGGGTTAAAAAGATCATTTTAGGCTTAGGAGGAAGTGCCACAAATGACGGCGGTGCAGGTATGATGCAAGCGCTCGGTCTTGGTCTTAAAGATAAGTCTGGAACATCTCTGCCTTTTGGTGGACATGCATTAAGTCAACTTCATTCTATAGATATCAATCAACTACATCCAAAACTTGCCTCTGTTGATATAGAGATCGCCTGTGATGTAACTAATCCATTATGTGGCGAATTGGGGGCTTCAAAAGTCTTTGGCCCACAAAAAGGGGCGACAGAACAAGATATTGCGCAACTGGATAGCGCACTACACCATTTTGGTACTTATCTTGAGAAAATGACACAACGCACTCTTATCAATATTGCAGGAAGTGGTGCGGCAGGAGGATTGGCTCTGCCTTTGCTGGCATTTACGCAAGCAACACTTTCACCAGGTATTGATTTGGTTGCTAACGCTGTTGAATTAGAAAAACAGTTAATCGATGCAGATTTGGTCATAACTGGCGAAGGGCGAATGGACAGCCAATCGGCGCAAGGTAAAACCCCGATAGGTGTTGCTAAATTAGCTAAAAAATACCATCGCCCAGTGATTGCATTAGTTGGTGGTTATTTACCGGATTATGATGTGGTCCATCAGCAGGGTATTGATGCGGTTTTCTCTATCCTGCCCGGTGTTGCCACTTTACAACAAGCCTTTGATAATGCTGAGCAAAACTTACAGGAAACCGCTTATAATGTAGCGAGGCTTTATGCTTTATCATTGCAGAAATAATCATAAGTATCAGCCTGTAATGAAGTAGCAAAATGATGATGCGCTAAAAAAGCCTGTGCTACAGGATCGTTGATTTGCCCTGTTTTCAATAAAGCTTGCCAATGTGTAATGGTTGGATTTTTTTCAAGGCATTGTGTTAGTAAGTAATGTCCAACACCACGACGACGAGTCACTTCTCTTACCATAAAATCACTGATAAGCGCTGTTTTTGCTCGGTATTTTATACGACAAGCCGCTAGCAATCGCCCGTTAAAACGGGCGACAAAAAGAGCATGCTCTGTGGTGATTGGTGCAGTGAGTGCCATTTGGTACTCACTATCTTGCCAAATTTTCCCTAAATCTATTTTATCTTGTGCTGAAAGCTGCGGCAGATTTTCAATGGTTAGTTTCATCAAATGTCCTGTTAGTCGATGGTTTGTCGTTGTTGTTTTAATGTGGAAAGTAGCGTTTTGATGGCAAAACACAATGCCAAACTTGTTAAGATCACACAAGAATAAAAGACATATTGATAATGATTATCGGTGACAAAATAGCTTGCGACCATAGGCCCTGCTGCCATACCACAGTAGCGGATAAAATTATAAATACCCATTGCCGTTGCTCTTACTGAACTAAAGTGGCTGGTTAATAAGGTCGTGTGTGTAGGCATAGTTAATCCTAAAGAGAGACCATATAACACCGTTAATATTAACATTATTGGTAATGAGATTTGCCAAAATAGGGCAAATAACGACAACATGGCAAGGTTTATACATGAAGTTATGATCACACCATATTCAGCGCTAAATAAATGACAAACCTTACGGTAAAGGTAACTGCCTAACACCAGTGCAATGGACATAGGAACATAAAGCCCACCTATTTCACTGCTATTTAAGTGATAAAGGTGAAAAGCAATTAAAGGTAAAAATACTAATAGGCAGAAGTAGTTATAAAACACCATAAAACTTATCACAAAAACAGATTTACCCTCTGGGGCGGCGAGCACTTGTCGCATAGCAGATAAGCTTTTAACGGACTGTTTTTGTTCTGGGCGAGTTTCAGGTAAATAAAACAGATGGGCAATCAGCAAAACAAGTCCCACCATACTTAAGAAAACAAAAATACTCTGGTAGTGATAATTTTGTGCTAAATAGCCGCCTAATAAAGGACCACTCGCTGGTGCTAATGCTAGCAACATTTGGTAACTTCCCATTGCTTTAGCACGCTCATTCCCTTGATAGAGATCGCCTAAAATAGTTGCTGCGACAACAGGGATGGCAGCGATACCTATGGCTTGGATCACTCGTCCAAAAATTAATAGGTTAATAGAATTAGCCCATATACAAATAAGTGCGCCGATAATTGAAATCGTTAACCCACTGAGCAAAATAGGTTTTCTGCCCCATTTGTCAATCAATGAACCATAACATAACTGCATAACAGCCATAGCAAAAGTGAAAGCTGATACCGTAAGGTTAACCAGTGATAATGTGGTATTAAATTGCTGCTGGATCAATGGCAGCACAGGAGTATAAATATTTTGTGCTAGAGAGCCTAATAAAGCGCTAAAGCAAACAAGGTAAAACAGACTACGGATTGATAATTTCATTATATTGCCTCTTAGTTTTGTTTCCATGGAAACAAAATAGATAATAGCGATATTTTGATTGTTGTAAATAGTTTTGGTATTATTTTTTTAAAATATTTTTTCCAAGGAAACAAAATGACAAGACAGCAAGTAACCACACAGGAATTGCTTAATGGTTTAAGTGAATTGTTGCACTTAAAAGAAGCGAATAATGATGAAGGTCATAAGAAAGTATTAGCAGAGAAGGGGTTAGAAAATTATTCACTCACAGAGCTTCATGTGATCCATTGTATTGGTGAAGAGAGTATGCGCAACCTCACAACGATCAGTGATTATATGGCAATGACACGTGGGGCAGTCTCAAAAATTTGTCGTCGCTTACAGAGTAAAGGCGCTATTGAGAAAATAAAATTAGCGGATAACCAAAAAGAGATATTTTTTATTTTAACTACTGAAGGGGAAAAGCTGTTTCACACTCATGAATTGTTACATCAACAATCTCAGGCAAAATGGATAACCTTATTTGAACAGTATGATCAAAATGAAAGGCTGGCAATTAAACGCTTTTTAGCTGATGTTGCAAATCGTTTTCGCCACAAGGAAAAAGCATAAAGAAAACCCCCATATGGTTAAATATAGGGGCGATAAAGTTTATTTTTTATCTTCGGCAATGCGGTTACGAATATTGTCAGCACGCTCTTTTGATGGTGGGTGAGAATCAAACATGCTTGAATCACTACCACCTAATTTAGCTAATTTTTCAAAGCCAGTCACTAAGCCTGAAGTATTGACACCGCGTTTTTTCAGCAGATCGTAAGAGAAGTTATCAGCTTGTGTTTCTTGGTGTTGAGAGAATTGGGCATTAACCAGTTTTTCACCCATTTCTGCTAACTGGGAACTACTTAATTGTGCTGCTACTCCCCCCGCTGAAGAGGCCGCGGTACGTGCCGCAACAGTGGCATGTGCTACTTGAATTGCTTTACGTGTATGGCCTAATGCCACGTGTCCCATTTCATGACCCAATACACCTTCCACTTCGTTGTCAGTCATGATGTCCATTAAACCGCTATAAACACGCACACAGCCGTTTGCCATCGCCCATGCATTGACATCTTTAGTGAGATAAACTTTATAGTTTACTGGAGTACCATTAACTTCATTACCTAACGCTTTCGCGATATTATTTAAGCGTTTAGTGTAGTTACTATTTGCAGGTGCAATTTTGTTTTTAGCATCCATTTCTTTACATGCATCATTAGTTAGCGCTTTGACATCGTCATCACTTAATGTTGCCGCTTGGAAAAGTTGTGTACCTGATTGCGCTAACATAGAAGTATCAAGATTTTTACAGCCAGAGAGTAATGCCGCGGATACCATCACTGTCGCAAGTAGTTTTATTTTCATTATCAATTAAGTCCTTTTCTGCTTAGCAGTTTAATATTATTAGTTGCACATTAAATGCGAGCAAAAGAATAGCAGTGCTTATCTAGTGGTGCAATATGCGGATATTCTAATGATATTATTCTACTGCTATAAAAAATTATTTTTATTATTTTAAACGCGTATTTTTCTATTTTTTAAACTTATTATATAAAATATTAAAATCCTTAATAAGTGTACTTTTATTAATGTAAGTAATCATGGTTTTTAAAATGGATTTAAAGGTATTTATTGTAAAATTTTTATTAAATTTTAATATGTTGTAAATTTTTTATCATCTCTCTTTAAGCAAAGATTAATCGCAATGGATAGCATCAAAATAATCTACTTTATACATTTTAAGTGTTAAGTATATTGATGTTATGTGTGTTTTCTCATCAATGAAAAAATAATAGCAATGCTAAAAACATTGCTATTAAGATTAAACTGAAAATGAATCACAGTGAGAATAAATTAAGAGACTAATCGTTCACTTAACAACATGGTAGGACGTTCAATCCGTTTTTGGGTTTGTCGATCAAAAAAATGTAGATTTTCTGGATAAATAGCAACACCTATTCTATTACCCACATTAACACCATGATCGTTTGTGGCTCGAATAACAATAGATTGTTGGTCACAAGTGGTGGCGTAAATTAAAACATCAGCCCCTAAAGCTTCAATAAAATCGACATTAGCATGAAACAGTGGATTTTGTTGATTTATGAGCAAATGTTCAGGACGTAATCCTAGTTGGATCTCACCATTAGGTAATGAGTGGGCAGAAATAGCAAGATGACCATCCGCAATTTCAATAATACCGCGATTGATATGAGTGGTTAAAATATTCATCGCCGGTGATCCCATAAATGTTGCCACAAATACAGAAGCTGGGCTTTCATAAATCTCTAAGGGGGAGCCAACTTGTTCTATATGACCTTGGTTTAGTACTACTAATTTATCCGCCAAGGTCATGGCTTCCACTTGATCATGAGTGACATAAACAGAAGTAGTGGCTAATTTTTGCTGAAGCTTTTTGATTTCAAGACGCATTTGTACGCGTAGTTTGGCATCAAGGTTAGAGAGCGGTTCATCAAATAAGAAGACTTTGGGATCACGGACAATCGCTCTGCCCATGGCAACGCGTTGGCGTTGTCCACCAGAAAGCTCTTTAGGTTTTCTATCCAGTAAATGGCTTATTTCTAGCATATGAGCAGCGCGATCGACTCGGGCTATGATTTCAGCTTTGGGGACTTTTCGATTACGCAAACCATACGCCATATTGTCATAGACAGACATATGTGGGTAGAGGGCATAATTTTGAAAAACCATCGCAATATCTCGCTCGCTAGGCTCATGTTCATTTACGCGTCGATTATCAATCAGTAAATCGCCATCTGTGATGGTTTCTAATCCCGCTATCATGCGCAGTAGTGTTGATTTTCCACAACCACTAGGCCCTACTAAAACCACCATTTCGCCTTGCTCAATAGAGAGATTGAGCGTGGAAATTGCTTGATAACCATTAGGATAACGTTTTTCTAAATTAGTCAGTGTTACGGTAGTCATATTATTTCTCCGTATCAACAAAGCCTTTAACAAAGGCTCTTTGCATCAAAATGACGATAAAGACAGGTGGCAACATTGCAATTAAAGTGGTTGCCATAATTTTGTTCCACTCAATCACGCCATCAGATACGGCCACCATCTGTTTGATGCCCATGACAATGGTGTAGTACTGAGTATCTGTGGTGATAAGCATTGGCCAAAGATATTGATTCCAGCCATAGATAAAGGTGATAACAAAAAGTGCGGCAATATTGGTACGGGATAAAGGCAATAAAATAGTAAAGAAAAATTTTATTGGCCCTGCACCATCAATTTTGGCCGCTTCAATCAGCTCTGGGGTGATAGTAAGAAAAAATTGGCGAAACAAAAATGTAGCCGTTGCACTCGCAATCAGTGGAATGGTCAGTCCTGCATAGGAGTTCAACATATTAAGATTTGTCACTACCTCAAAGGTCGGCATGATCCGCACTTCGACGGGGAGCATCAAGGTAAAGAAGATTGTCCAAAAAGCCAGCATTCTGCCAGGAAAACGAAAGAACACCACGGCGTAAGCGGAGGCAATAGAGATAACCAATTTACCAATAGTGATCACTAACGCCATAACTAAAGAGTTCAATAGCATACCATTAATGGTAATTGCACTATTTTGAGTCGTTCCCGCTGATGAAAAGAGCGTTTTAAAAACCTCGATACCCTCCTGACCAAACCAAAGAGGCGAGCCTGTGGCAAATTCGGTATTTTGGTGGGTAGTCGCAACAACAGCGATCCATACCGGAAATGCTACAGAAAGAATGCCAACAATCAGAATAAGATGGCAAAAAGCGTGGAAGAGAGGTCTACGTTCAACCATTAGTAAGCCACCTTTTTCTCAACATAACGAAATTGAATAATGGTCAATATGGCAACAATCAACATTAAAATAACCGATTGTGCCGCTGATGAGCCTAAATCTAATCCAACAAATCCATCGTTATACACTTTATAAACTAATGTTGAGGTGCTATTACCGGGGCCACCTTGGGTCATGGCATGAATGATGGGAAAGGTGTCAAAAAAGGCGTAGGCAAAATTAACCACCAATAAGAAAAAAGTTGTCGGCGAAATTAATGGCAAACTAATGGTAATAAAACGTTTAATTGGACCACTGCCATCAATGGCTGCTGCTTCTAGCAACGATTTAGGCACAGATTGTAACGCGGCAAGAAAAAACAGAAAGTTATAGCTTATCTGTTTCCATGTGGCGGTTAAAATCACCATCCACATTGCATGAGATGTATTTAAGACCGGATCCCAATTGATACCGATTTTGTTTAATACTCGGCTTAATACACCAATGGTAGGATCGAGCATAAACAACCAGAGAAAACCTGCGATAACAGGAGCAATAGCATAAGGAGCGATAAGTATTGTGCGGTAAAACAATTTACCCCGTAATATTTGCTCAGCAATACCCGCTAAAATAACCGCAGATAACATTGAAAGTAATACAACACTGGTACTAAAAATAAGCGTGGTGATTAAGCTGTCAAAATAATAATTATCATTAAATAAGCGCTGAAAATTTTCTAAACCAACAAATTCACGACTAAGGCCAAAAGCATCTTCTAACTGAAAAGATTGCAACAATGCTTGTCCAGCCGGCCAAATAAAGAAAATTAAAGTAATGGCTAATTGAGGGAAGATCAGCGCGATAGGTAACCATTTTTGTTTAAAGTAAACGGATTGGGAAGCCATACTGTATCCAGAGATCTGACAAAATAACAGGCGAACACTTATTGATGTTCGCCGAATACCAAATACCTTACTGAGTGCGTTCAAATCGGCGTAGTTGTTCATTTCCCCGTTTAACCGCATTATCCAAGGCGGCTTGTGCGCTCTGTTTGCCTGACCACACTTTTTCTAATTCTTCATCGACGATTTCTCGCGTTTGTAAAAAGTTACCAAAGCGCAAGCCTTTTGAGTTTGCTGTAGAGTCAGAGGTGGTCATTTGTAAAATAGCCGTATCAGCACCAGGATTTTTCTGATAGAACCCCTGTTGTTGTGTTAATGCATAAGCGGCTTTCGTCACAGGTAAATAACCGGTTGCTTGATGCCAATCTGCTTGTACTTCAGGACTAGAAAGATAGGTAAAGAATTTAGCGACACCGTTATATTCAGCATCAGGGCGACCTGCCATTACCCATAATGAGGCACCTCCGATAATGCTATTAGCAGGTTTATCAACTAAAGTATCGTCATAAGGCAATTGGCTAACACCAATATCAATGCCTTTCATATTCTCTTTAATACCCGCAAAGCCTGCAGATGACTCCATCACCATGGCGCATTCTTGAGTATAAAATAGCGGCATAGCATCAGATTGGCGGCCACCATATTTAAAAATACCGGATTTAGACCAATCCGCCATGCGTTGGATATGAGTAACAAACGGTGCCTGATTAAATAAAAATGAGGTATCAGTCCCATCAAAGCCGTTATTTTTGGTGGCGATAGGTAAGTTATTACGAGCGCCAAAATTCTCTATTTGGGTCCATGATTGCCAAGTGGTGGTAAAACCACATTTCACGCCAGCATCAAGTAGTTTCTGAGAGACAGTCCCCATCTCTTTCCATGTTTTAGGAGGTTGCTCTATGCCTGCTTGTTTAAATAGTGCTTTGTTGTAATAAAGCACAGGCGTTGAGCTATTAAAAGGTAGAGATATCATCTTACCATCGCTGGTGGTGTAATAAGCGGTAACTGTCGAGAGGTAGCTATTAGGATCAAATGGCTCGTTGGTTTTTTCCATTAATTGGTAAACAGGAAAAACGGCTTTTTTAGCTCCCATCATACTTGCTGTTCCCACCTCAAACACTTGAACAATCGCAGGTTGGTTTTTAGCTCGAAATGCAGCAACAGCGCTGGTCATCGTTTCTGGATAAGTCCCTTTATAGACAGGTTTGATCACATATTCTGATTGGCTGGCATTAAAGTCTGAGGCAATTTGATTGACTTTTTGACCTAAGGCGCCCCCCATAGCATGCCACCACTCTATTTCGGTTTTTGCGTAGGTTGGTGAAGTAAATAATGCTATTGCTATGGCAAGCGTACTGAAGGATTTAATCGACATGCAAAATTTCCTTTTTATTTAAATACGAAAGGCGCAATCTAATTTAAGAAATACCCTAAGCGTTCTTTATGACAAATGGGTGACAATTAAATGAAGATATGTTGATGGTGTGACTGTCAAATTGCTGTCATAAATGGTTGTCATGATGGCGATATCAACGAATAAGGAGAGAAAGATGAAAATAGCCGCTCATAGAGGATTTTCTGGAAAGGCACCTGAAAACACATTAGCCGCATTTAAAATGGCGATTGATTTTGGGTGTGAATGGATTGAAACCGATGTGCAGTTAACGGCAGATCATGTACCTGTACTGATCCATGACAAGACGGTTAATCGTTGCACGAATGGACAAGGTGCGGTGCGCTTTCATAGTTTGGATGATTTACACCGTCTTGATGCAGGCAGTTGGTTTAGTTCACTTTATCAAGGGGAAAAAATTCCCACACTAAGACAAGGTTTGCAGTTGATAAAGCGCTCAGGCACTAAGCTCAATATCGAACTTAAAACATGGCCTGATGATGATGTAGAGCGCTTATGTTTAGCGGTATCTGAAATGATAAAAAGCGCAGATATCCCTAACGAACAAATCCTGTTTTCCTCTTTCGATACTCACGCATTAATGGTGATGAAACGTTATCTGCCCGCCATTCGTCGAGGACAGCTATGGGATGATATTCCTGATAATGCACTAGAAACTTTACAAGCTATAGAGGGGTTTAGCGTGCATTGTAATTATCAATATTTAACGCAGCAACAAGCGGCTATGTTGAAACAAGCAGGCTATGAAATTTATTGCTATACCCCCAATGATCCTAAAGAAGTGAAAGATTTTGAAGCATGGGGAGTCGATATGTTGATCACTGATGTCCCAGATATTTATCAACAGAATTAATGTGCTTTTTATAAGGTATCTGAGTGAATGACACAGATGCCTTATAATGCTTATTTTTATCACTAATCTGTCAATATATGGCTAGTAGGATAGGCCTTATTATAATTATGAGGATTTAACCGTGCAAATAATCCCATAGTTAATATCACTAAGACAGCATGAAAAGCCCAAGCATAGGTAAAACTACCATCATCTTGTTGTAGCCATACTGCGATCAGCGGCCCAAAAGAGGCAATAATAAATCCGCCACCTTGCATCAAGGCTGATAGTGCTCCTGCGTGTAATGGATGAGGAACATGATCTAATGCGGCAATCATCATCATTGAGAAACAACCACCCAACCCACAGCCTAAAAAGATACTCCATAGATAAGGGGCGCTCATTGGCATTGTCATCAGCGCTAAAAATCCAATAAGTTGGCTTGTCAGTGTTAAAAGTAGCCAAAAACGGCGATCATGATTTTTGGCAGCAAGAAATGGAATAATTAATGCTGCTGATGCTTGAAAGAGTGACAAAATAGCAACTAATGAGCCACTTTGTGCACTTGGCATACCTAATGATTGATAGAAGGGAGCTAACCATGCCACCATCGAAGCGTAACCGGCATTAACAAAGCCAAATCCAACAATTAATAAGGCTGTTCTTGGTCGCCAAATCAATGTATTAAGTGGCAGTTTATTGGTTTCGGAAATATTCTTTTTAATTGATAGCGTAATAGCAACTAATGCGACGCTCGCGGGTAACGCAAACCAAGCAAGAGCCTGTTGCCAATTGCCATCAGATGCCGTAAGAACAGGGGATAACTGAGCACCTAATGCACCTCCTCCCATTAGCATGGCTGAGTAGAGACCCATCATAATGGGAGTTTTCTGTCCAAACCACGCTTTGATGATGCCAGGGAAAACCGCTTGGATATAAGCGACACTTAAACCACAAAATAGAGCAGTAATAAGTAACTGATCACCATCAGAAACATAGGCACGAGAAAACGATGCTAATAATAAGATAAGCATCGCAACTTGTAGCCCTCTACGAGCTTGAATATAAGGTTGTAAAAAGGGCACAACCAAAGCACCGACTCCCATTAAAATCATGGGTAATAACGTGAGTAATGAGACTTGGCTATAGCTCATGCCTGTTGAAGCAATAATATTGTCAATAACAGGGCCAGGCCCGGTTAAAAAAGGGCGTAAATTTATTCCTACTAAAATGATAGTAAGGACAATCTGCCACATATTTTTTCGTGGTAAGGCTATCATAGTAATTCCCTGATAAACATCAACTTTGTCTATTGTATAGACAAAGTTTGTCTAAAAAAATGCTAATAGTAAAGATAAAGTGTCATTGTTTTCAGTTAAGGTTAGCATTATTGACAGAATATAGAACTCTAATCTGAAGATGATATTTTCCCGAATTTAATCTATCAGTTATTTCCTAAGTAAATTTATCTAAATGATATTTGGTTTCTTTTATATTAATATTAGCCGGAAGGTGTAAACTGGTTTATTATTTTATATCGAAAAATATAAATAACTAAGGTAAGTTAATGTTGAGTATGGAAAAAATTAAGCAACCCTATTGGCCAGCATTAAAATTGATATTAAGTTCACTTATTGTTTTTAGTTTCTATTTGAAACAAAGCCATACCCCTGACTTTTCATTACTGATTAATATATTTGATTTAACATTAATTCCTATGTTTGTTTTTATTATCGGGTTTATTACTAAGAATGGGACATGGAAAAGTTGGCGTGATAATTTATTAGCTGCCTTAGTGATTTATGCGACTTTCCAAACTATTGATATGATCCCTCTTTATTATTCAGGGCAATTTGACCTTAATACTTACCTTCTTTTTCCTCAAAATGGTGTTTGGTTTTTTCTTGCTACACCTATTTGGCAAGCTTTTTTCCTATTGTTACCTTCATACATCAGACATCATAAACCAATATTATTCTCTCTTCTGCTTGTAAGTATTTTGCTATCGTTGTTAACTAAAGGCTATGAAACTAAACTATCCACTTTCTTGGCTATAATACAATATTTTCCATTTTTTATTATCGCTTATTTAGTAGACCAACAAATAATTACTAAATTGAGAAGTCAATCTTTTGTGGTTATTGCTTTAATAAGTTTATTATCAATATTTATACTTTATTATCAATCTAATATCAATTATATTATTCTAACAAAATTAGAAGGTAGTCTATTTTTTGCAAAATTAATTATATATATTATCTCTTTATTGATAAGTTTTATTTTAAGCGCAGGGATTATTTACCTTGCACCAACCACTCAAAAATACGCTTCTCTTGCCAATAATGCGTTAGGTGTTTATTTAATTCATCCAATTATTTGTTTTATCCTTTTACAAGGCATAATCTTTTTTCAGTTATCTCTTACATTACCGATGGTTTTTGCACTCACCATTATCACTATTAGCCTAGCACTATTATTGGCATCAATTAAGCTTATTCATTGGTTTATTAGCCCAACTTTTAATATCCGATAGCTTAGTCAACATGAGTGGAGAAGAATGTCATTAATTTTTCTCCACTAAGAATAAAATCGTATGTTCACTATTAATTTGTTTTATTTATATAAATCAATTATTTTATGTCTTTAATGACATTTAATAAATTAATAATGCGATATTTAGTCTATTTAGGACTTGCTGGTGTATTGCTCAGTTTTCCTATCTCATTTGTAGTAAATATCTTTCTTCTTGATGAAGGATATAAAACGTGTGGTAAAATTTCGTGGCTATCACCCACTACATATGTAAAAGAATTATCGTTTTACAATAACAAAAAAGCCCTTAACAAATAATGAAAAGGGCTTTTTAATTCAATGTATTATACGACTTCTATTAATTCATGCCGTATTTTTTCAGTTTCTTACGCAGTGTGCCACGGTTAATGCCCATCATTTGCGCAGCACGTGTTTGGTTACCACGGGTGTATTGCATCACCATGTCCAACAATGGCTGTTCAACTTCAGCCAATACCAGCTCATATAAGTCATTAACATCTTGACCGTTTAATTGAGCAAAATAGTTCTTCAGTGCTTGTTTAACTGAGTCACGTAAAGGTTTTTGGGTTACCTGATCTTGTGAATTTACAGTGGCAACGGTTAGTACGTCTGAATTTACGCGTTGTTCGAACATAGTTCTGTCAGCTCTTTTATTTATTTACGCAAAAAATTTTCGAAATATGCTTCCAACGCCTCCAGCTGTTCGCTGGCATCCTCTATGGCGTTGAAGGAGCGCCGAAACTGGTCATCAGGGGCATGTTCCTTGAGATACCAAGAGACATGCTTGCGTGCAATGCGAGTTCCTTTGCCTTGACCGTAAAAGTCGTGCAATTCACGCACATGCTTTTGCATTATTTGTTGCACCTTTGCAATCGGCAGAGGAGGCAACAGTTCACCTGTGTCCAGATAGTGCTGGATTTCCCGAAAGATCCAGGGTCTTCCCTGAGCAGCGCGACCGATCATTAAAGCATCGGCTCCAGTGTAGTCAAGCACTGCTCTGGCTTTTAGCGGGTCAGTTATGTCTCCATTCGCAATAATGGGAATAGAGACACTCTGCTTAACTGTCCGAATACTGTCGTATTCAGCTTCACCTTTGAACAAACACTCGCGCGTACGTCCATGAATGGTGAGAGCCGCAATACCACAATCTTCAGCCAATTTGGCAATCTCTACACAGTTTCGTTCATCAGGTGACCATCCTGTACGGATCTTGAGTGTAACAGGTACATCAACCGCATTGACCACCGCAGAAAGGATCTCTGCGACTAAATCCGGATAACGCAGCAATGCTGAGCCTGCTAACTTTTTATTCACCTTTTTTGCCGGACAACCCATATTAATGTCGATAATCTGAGCGCCACCTTCTACGTTTATTTTCGCAGCTGTAGCCATATCAACAGGGTCACTTCCCGCAATTTGTACGGAGCGGATCCCCAATTCATCGCTATGTACCATCCGTAACCGAGACTTGTCTGTCTTCCAAACCTGAGGATTAGAAGAAAGCATTTCAGAAACTGTCATCCCCGCACCCATGTCATAGCAAAGTGACCGAAAAGGTCGGTCTGTAACGCCAGCCATTGGAGCTGCAATGAGGCAATTTTTTAACTGATACTGTCCGATTCGCATAGATGAAAAGAGGGCCAAACTGTGACTGCAAGGGCGCGTATATTACGCATTTTTTACCAGATATGAAAGGACAAAGTTTAACCAAATCGCGAAAAAAAGTTACTTTTTTATACTTGATTTTTTATAAATAGATTATTTAGTCAATAAAAACAAAAAGTTACTGTTTTTCTAAAATTTTAAATTTAAATATAGAGAAGTAACAAACTCAAGCAACAAGGTGATATTTATCAGGCAAAATTGTGATTAATGCCTGATAAATAATCATTAAGTGAAACTTTAACTGTTTAATATTATCGCAAATTGTTTAATATTTAACCTGTGTTATTTTTTCACTCCGGTAATACGACACCACTCTTCTTTTTCAGCCACAGGATCTAAAGTAAATTGTTCTTGATAAGCTTGTGCAACACTGTCAGCTTGTGTGGCAAGAACACCGGAAAGACCTAAATGCCCCCCTTGACGTGGCAGTGTGCTGATAATAGGAGCTAATTCACGTAATGGACCAGCTAAGATATTTGCGACCACTACATCGGCACTGAGATTGTCTGGTTGGTCTTTAGCAAGGTATAGCGTTAGTGCATCAGCGACACCGTTACGTTGTGCATTGTCGCGACTTGCTTGGATAGCTTGTGGGTCGATATCGATACCTATCGCTTTCGCAGCCCCCAGTTTTAATGCTGCAATGGCTAAAATACCTGAGCCACAACCAAAGTCGATAACGGTTTTACCTGCGAGATCTAAACCATCGAGCCATTGTAGACATAAAGAGGTGGTTGGGTGAGTACCAGTACCAAATGCCAGACCTGGATCGAGCATGACATTTACAGCGTTAGGATCAGGCACTTCACGCCAGCTTGGGCAAATCCATAAACGTTCGCCAAAGCGCATAGGGTGGAAGTTATCCATCCATTCGCGCTCCCAATCTTTATCTTCTAACTGTTCGATTTTATGTACAAATCCTTTACCCAGCACCGCCGTGTTTTCTAACATAGCCACGATGATACTCATATCGGTTTCTGCATCATATAAGCCAATAACATCGGTATCACCCCAGAGGCGAGTTTCTCCCGGTAATGGCTCAAAAATAGGGGTATCGTGGCTATCTTGAAAGGTTACTGATACCGCGCCACTTTCAACCAACTCATCACCAATGGCTTCGGCGTTTTCTGAGGTGGCATTTAGTCTTAATTGTATCCAAGGCATAATTAATCTCTTTTAAAAACAAGTTCACTGTAATGGAGCAGATTGAGGCAAGGTTTGTTCTCCAAACTTATTTGCGACAAGAAAGGCCACTAAGCTCAATAACAGCGCAGGAATAATAGGATGAAATCCAGCAATCTGGATATTAAATGTTGCCAGTGTAGCATAGAGTGTGGCACCGGTTATCATGCCCGCAATCGCGCCATAACGGTTTGCTTTGTTCCAGTAAAGGCCAAGTACTAGAGGCCATAAGAAAACCGCTTGTAGTCCACCAAAGGCAAGTAAATTGAGCCAAATTATCATTGATGGCGGGTTCCATGCAGCAAATAGCAATAAGATCCCTAAAATCAAAGTAGATAGGCTAGATAAACGCGCAATGCGTTTTTCATTGTTTATGGCATGAGGCGCGAGATTGAGATAGAGATCTTTGACCAATGTCGCTGATGATTGTAGCAGTTGTGCGTTAATCGTTGACATGATGGCTGCCATCGGTGCCGCTAAAAATATACCGGCAGCAAAAGGCGGTAATACATCAACCATTAAGGTTGGAATAACTTGATCTGGCACGGTGAGATCAGGAATGATTGCCCGACCTAATGCGCCCGCAAAGTGCATACCAAACATTAATAACGCCATCACGATGGTGCCGATGATGATCCCTCTGTGCATGGCTTTGCTGTCTTTATAAGAGATACAGCGCACTGCAGTATGGGGAAGGCCGATAACCCCAAAACAGACCAATACCCAAAATGACGCCATAAAGGGGCCAGTTAAAATGCCGTCAGCACCATGAGGAGAGGTAAGGGCAGGATCGATAGCGTTTAGTTTTTGTATTGCAATATCTAAGCCACCCGCCTTGTAGATAATGGCAAAAAGCAAAATAAAGGTGCCCAATAACATCACAAGGCCTTGTAAGGCATCATTTAATACACTGGCTCTAAATCCGCCAATCGCTGTATATAATGCGATTGAGATACCAAATATCAGCAAACCAAATTCATAGGGAATACCCGCAGCGGTTTCTAATAAGCGAGCACCACCAATAAATTGTACGGTCATGGCACCGACAAAAGCTACCAGTAGACTTAAGCTGGCAAACCAGACTAAAAAGCGACTTTGGTAGCGAGCATAGAGCATATCATTTAGGGTGACGGCGTTATAACGACGCGCCAAAATAGCAAATTTTTTACCTAGTACCCCGAGGGAGAGCCAAATAGCGGGGAGCTGGATCATCGAAAGAAGTACCCAACCAATGCCGTATTTGTAAGCCGCGCCTGGTCCACCAATAAAAGAGCTAGCACTGACATAGGTTGCCGTGATGGTCATTGCAAGGACAAATCCACCCATAGAGCGGTTACCAAGAAAATACTCGTTAAGAAATTGCCCTTTTTCACGTTTACGATATGCGTATGCGGATAATAGGAAGACCAATAAGAGATAGCCAACCAGTGGCACGATAACCTCAGTTTGCATTGTCATGCTCATCTCCTAACGGCATATCTTTGAAAAAATAGCGTACCATCAGATAGCACAGTAAAAAAAATAGCACAGGCAAAAATAGGCATGAAAGCTCAAACCAAACCGGTAGGCCGGTTAGTCCCACACTATTATCGGGTAAATAGGCAGTAAGTAACCAACCCAATAAGTAGATAAAAGTAAGCACTAAGGCCAAGAGGGCTTCTTTGTGGGCCTGAACAAAACGCTTGTCCATCTGTTCTCCCAATCTTTATAGGATTAAAACGAATGAGAAGGATTGTACGGGAAAGTGAGAGGTGATTCAGTGAAAATTGATCATAAACTTATTGGTGGCATCAAATGATGAGGAATTGATTGGCGGTTGAGTGTGCTGCAGGAACTTATTTGGTTATTTAATAGACTATTTAGTCGAATAAAAAAGGCATAGTCGATAAACTATGCCTTTTACTGATAAGCTAAAAAGATTAATTTTCAGTTAAACCTAGGCGTTTTTCTAGGTAGTGAATATTAGTACCACCTTTTTGGAATTGCTCATCATTCATAATGAATTGGTGTAGCTCAATATTGGTTTTAATGCCGTCAATAATAAGTTCTGCCAACGCATTTTTCATACGAGAAATCGCAATTTCACGTGTTTCACCGTAAGTGATCAATTTACCAATCATTGAATCATAGTGTGGTGGAACGGTGTAACCTGCGTAAATATGTGATTCCCAACGTACACCAAATCCGCCTGGTGAGTGGAAACGAGTGATGGTTCCCGGGCTTGGCAAGAAGGTTTTTGGATCTTCTGCGTTGATACGGCACTCAATAGCATGTCCATGAACGTGAATTTGATCTTGCGTGACCGATAATGGTAAGCCTGATGCAATACGCAGTTGCTCTTTGATAAGGTCAACACCGGTGATCATCTCAGTAACAGGGTGCTCAACCTGAATACGGGTATTCATTTCGATAAAGTAGAATTCGCCATTTTCATAGAGGAATTCAAACGTACCCGCACCGCGGTAGCCAATTTCAATACACGCATTTGCACAGCGTTCACCGATATTTTTACGGATCTCAGGGGTAATACCTGGTGCTGGTGCTTCTTCAACCACTTTTTGGTGGCGACGTTGCATTGAGCAGTCACGTTCAGCTAAATAGATAGCATTACCTTGTCCATCGGCCATCACCTGAATTTCGACGTGGCGTGGATTTTCAAGGTACTTTTCCATATAGACCATATCGTTGCTAAATGCCGCTTTGGCTTCCGCACGGGTCATGGAGATTGCTTGCGCTAAGTCTTTTTCTGAGCGAACAACACGCATACCGCGACCACCGCCACCACCTGATGCTTTGATGATAACAGGGTAACCAATGCGTTTGGCGATTTCGATATTTTTGGCTGTATCGTTACCTAATGGGCCATCTGAGCCTGGTACACAAGGAACACCGGCTTTTTTCATCGCTTCAATAGCGGAAACTTTATCACCCATTAGGCGAATGGTTTCCGCTTTAGGGCCAATAAAAATAAAGCCTGAGCGTTCAACTTGTTCGGCAAAATCGGCATTTTCAGACAGGAAGCCATATCCTGGGTGAATGGCTTGCGCGCCACTTATCTCTGCCGCGGCAATAATTGCCGGAATATTTAAGTAACTTTTTGCTGAAGCAGCGGGACCAATACAGATAGTCTCGTCTGCCAGCAGAACGTGTTTTAAATCACGGTCTGCCGTGGAGTGAACGGCGACTGCTTTGATCCCAAGTTCCTTACAAGCTCTTAGGATACGCAGTGCAATTTCACCACGGTTGGCAATGAGGATTTTTTCTAGCATGGGCCTGCCTCGTTATTCGATGACAAAGAGTGGATCGTCAAACTCAATAGTATCGCCATCTTGGCAAAGGATAGATTTAACAACGCCCGCTTTATCAGATTCGATTTGGTTCATCATTTTCATTGCTTCAACGATACACAGTGTATCGCCAACATTGACTTGCTGACCCACTTCAACAAAGACTTTTGCTTCTGGGCTTGGTGAACGATAGAAGGTACCTACCATTGGTGAGCGAACAACATGGCCGCTAATTTCTTGCGTTGCTGTAGCCGCTGGTGTTTCTGGTGCTACAGGTGCCACAGCAGCTGCTAATGCAGGTTGAGGTGCTGCTGGTGCCGCAAAATATTGCTGAGGAGCCATTTGACCCTGAACGCCAGAGTTGCGACTGATGCGTACTGACTCTTCACCTTCAGAAATTTCCAGTTCAGAAATGCCAGACTCTTCGACTAGCTCGATCAGTTTTTTAATTTTACGAATATCCATGAGTTGATTCCGTACTCTTTTGATGTTTTTTATTAAGACAAGCGGTTGACCGCTGCCTGTAAAGCAAATCGATACCCTTCAGCACCTAATCCACAGATTACGCCAGTTGCGATATCAGAAAGATAAGAGTGGTGACGGAAAGGTTCCCGACTGTAGACATTGGATAGGTGAATTTCAATAAATGGAATATTCACCCCTAATAATGCATCACGCAGTGCAACACTGGTGTGCGTAAATGCTGCAGGGTTGATAAGAATATAATCAACATTTCCCCGCGCCGCATGAATTTTATTTATTAGCTCATGTTCAGCATTTGATTGAAAATGAGTCAGTTTCACATTTAATGCTTGAGCATCCGCTGACAAACTTTGAACAATATCATTCAGAGTTAGGTGTCCGTAAGTTTCCGGCTCTCTAGTGCCAAGCAGGTTTAAGTTCGGACCATTCAGGAGCAAAATATGAAAATTTTCCGACATTATGCTTCTATCTCCGTCAATTCGTCAACGAAATGACAAAATAACCTGTGCTTTTCGTTTTGTCATCTTTTATTGTATCGAATGTTACGATACAAATCACAAAGTCCGACATTATAGACATTTCACAGAAGATAACAGCAAAATACTGGTCTAATCAGGGAAAGATGGGATTATTTTGATGAAAAGTTAAAAGTTTTTACAAGATTGTAAAACCAAGAAAGTAAAATAAACAGAAGTTTAAAAAATAATCATAACATGACGTTATTTATTGATGTGACAGGAAATCTACGCTTCTTTGAGCTAGATCGATAATATATGTTATAAATGTGATCAAGATCACATTACTAACCAGGCTTAATATTAAAAACGCAATAATCTGGCATTAAATTAATCCGTTTAATGCCAGAAATTAGCTCAAAATCATGATAAATAATTACAACTTAACTAAGGTTCTACCTGTTACTTGATTATCCATTATCATCTGAGCATAGCGTGGCACCTCATCGAGTGTAATTTCGGTTACTGTTTGCTGATAAAATGTATCAGGCAATAGCTGTAGTAAACGTTGCCATACTTGAGCGCGTTTTTCTGCAGGATAATAAACGGAATCGATACCTTGCAGACGAACATTGCGTAAAATAAATGGCATGACTGTAGTAGGTAACGTATATCCTCCTGCTAATCCACAGGCGGCAACGGTGCCATTGTAATGTGTTTGTGACAAGATATTGGCAAGGATTTGTCCACCTACGGTATCAATAGCGCCTGCCCAACGCTGTTTATCTAACGCTTTACCTGCAGCCTCAAATGCTTCACGGGTGATAATATGCTCGGCCCCCAGTTTACGTAAATAATCGTGATTGCTGGCTCTGCCACTGAGAGCGGTAACCTGATAGCCAAGTGCGGTTAATAAACTAATTGCGGTGCTACCGACACCACCGCTGGCACCTGTAACCAAAATCTCACCACTATCGGGTGTTATGCCACCTTGTTCTAACGCCATCACACAAAGCATGGCAGTAAAACCTGCTGTACCAATGATCATGGCATTTTTTAACGACAGTCCTTCGGGCAGCGCCGTTAACCAATCACCTTTAACGCCCGCTTTTTGTGCTAAACCGCCCCAGTGGTTTTCACCTACACCCCAACCGGTTAGTAACACATGTTGTCCAATATGAAAACGGGGATCTTCTGTATGGTGAACCACCCCTGAAAAATCGATACCGGGGACCATCGGAAATTGGCGTAGAATTTTTCCTTTACCTGTTATGGCTAAGCCATCTTTGTAGTTTAGTGTCGAGTAGTGGACATCAACAATGACCTCATGAATAGGAAGTTGTGATTCATCGATATGTTGGACGCCGGCGCTAAGTTTATCGCTGTGTTGTTCGACTAATAATGCTTTCATGATGACCTCTTATTGCTATCCGTTTCTGTCATGATAGGTGATTTTTTAGCAAGCGTTGTGATTGTGCACAATATCTCGTGTAATAATGAGACAAATTAACGCTTTTTAGTGTATAAACGATGGGTTCTATGTTCATTTAAGCAGAGATTATTCTGAGTTTTACATTTTTGTTGTGAGTTGATACTTAAAATATTTTACGATTGGGCCAAAAATAACATTTATCTTCGTTTATTGAAATTAAGCTAATAGGTTGTTTTGGCCACCATCAAGATGAGTATGATGATCGCTATCTTCATCAAATGATGGGGTAAATGTTATCGAAAATAGATATTGCTGATGTGAATAATTAAATGAATAAATTTTATTTGAACTTGAACCCTTACTTTTGTGTCACAGTGTGGCAACCAAGTAAGATTTTTCTTTGTCGATATCTACGTGATTTGTATTGTGATTAAGTCAAATAAATCTTACGTAGGATCGAATTTATGCGTTAATCGTTTTAATTAGCCCATTTTTATGCAGTTTTTTTCTGCTCCAATTGGGAAAAGTAACGTAGAATATTGTGCCTTTATGATTATTCACGTGTCCACTTTTAACTAAGTAGCGGATCGCGCCTTGTCGCTGCTTATTGTGGTTGGTAGAGTAGACGGATTTTTCCGTCCCGGCTTGCAGGATTATCCTTTCGTATGTTTAAAAAATTTCGTGGCATGTTTTCCAACGATCTGTCTATTGACTTGGGTACCGCCAATACCCTGATTTATGTCAAAGGACAAGGTATTGTTCTCGATGAACCTTCTGTAGTTGCGATCCGCCAAGATCGCGCAGGTACATCAAAAAGTGTTGCAGCCGTCGGGCATGAAGCCAAACAGATGCTAGGGCGTACACCTGGGAATATCGCAGCTATTCGTCCAATGAAAGACGGTGTTATTGCTGATTTTTATGTAACCGAAAAAATGCTTCAACACTTCATAAAACAGGTTCATAACAACAGCTTTATGCGTCCAAGCCCTCGTGTATTAGTGTGTGTACCTGTTGGTGCGACACAAGTTGAGCGTAGGGCTATCCGCGAGTCGGCACTTAGTGCGGGTGCTCGCGAAGTCTTTTTAATTGAAGAACCTATGTCTGCTGCAATTGGTGCAGGTTTACCGGTATCTGAAGCGACGGGTTCAATGGTCGTTGATATTGGTGGTGGGACTACAGAAGTTGCGGTTATCTCATTAAATGGTGTGGTTTATTCCTCTTCTGTACGTATTGGGGGAGACCGTTTTGATGAAGCTATCATTAACTATGTACGTCGTAACTACGGTTCGTTGATCGGTGAAGCAACCGCTGAGCGTATTAAGCATGATATTGGCTCTGCTTATCCTTCAGACGAATTAAATGAGATTGAAGTACGTGGACGTAATTTAGCGGAAGGGGTACCACGTAGCTTTACTTTAAATTCCAATGAGATCCTCGAAGCTTTACAAGAGCCATTAACAGGTATTGTAAGTGCTGTGATGGTTGCCTTAGAACAGTGTCCGCCAGAGCTTGCTTCTGATATTTCAGAACGAGGTATGGTCTTAACGGGTGGTGGGGCACTGTTACGTAACTTAGACCGTTTATTAATGGAAGAAACAGGTATTCCTGTTATTGTGGCTGAAGATCCGCTTACCTGTGTGGCTCGTGGTGGTGGTAAAGCATTAGAAATGATCGATATGCACGGTGGCGATCTATTTAGCGAAGATTAATATTATTGTGCGAGTAAGGGAGAAAGGATTCCCCCTTAATCACAATATAACAATATTAACACCTGTTCTTTTACTTCTCCGTGTGAGTGATCTTAGAGTTTATGAAGCCTATTTTTAGTCGGGGGCCTTCCCTGCAACTAAGATTAATAATCGCTGTGATTATCGCGATATCGTTGTTAATTGCTGATAATCGCATAGGTGCTTTTTCAAAAGTCCGTCAGTATTTGGATACTGCTGTGAGTCCTTTCTATTTTCTTGCAAATGGGCCTCGTCGTTTCCTTGATCAACTCTCTGAAACCTTTGCAACTCGCGAACGTTTACAATTTGAAAATCAAGCGCTAAGAAAAGAGCTTCTTGTTCGCAGTGGTGAAAGTCAGCTACTGGAACAATTTAAACAAGAAAATGCCCGCTTACGAGAATTACTTGGTTCACCTTTACGTCAAAATGAACAAATGACGGTAACACAAGTGTTGTCTGGTAATAGTACGCCTTATCGAGATCAAGTGGTGATAGACAAAGGCACTAATGATGGGGTGTATGAAGGTCAGCCTGTTATTAGTGATAAAGGCGTTGTTGGACAAGTTATTGCCGTAAGTGAGTTAACCAGCCGAGTACTGTTAATTTGTGATACCTCTCATGCATTACCGGTACAAGTATTACGCAATGATATTCGCGTTATTGCCTCAGGGGCTGGGTGTGCGGATGATCTACTGTTAGAGGCACTACCTGCGAATATCGATATTCGTGTAGGGGATGTGTTAGTCACCTCAGGATTAGGGGGACGCTTTCCTGAAGGTTATCCTGTTGGGGTTGTTTCTTCGGTAAAAGTCGATAATCAACGTGCTTATTCGGTGATTAATGTGCGACCTTCTGCTGAATTACAACGTTTACGTTATCTGTTGCTATTATGGAACGCCTCAGAGAAGAAACAAGCGCCACCGTTACCTTCAGAGGTTTACCGTGCTGCCAATGAACGTTTGATGCAATTAATGCCACAGGTACTGCCTAACTATGAACAAGCGGGGCCACCACTGCCTCGTTCTATGTCACAAGAGCCAACGGAAAATAGCGCCACCCCAAGTGATATAGCACCAGTAGCACCAACGGAAAACAATAAACCTCAACCTAATACGAATCGAGGTAGATAGTGACAATCAATCCTTATCGTAGCCGTGGGCGTTGGATTATTTGGCTCTCGTTTCTAATAGCTTTGGTGTTACAAATTATGCCTTGGCCTGAGCAACTAGAAGTTTATCGCCCTATTTGGCCGGTGTTGTTTCTGATTTATTGGATAACGTCATTACCTCATCGTATTAGCGTTGGAACAGCATTTGTTCTTGGGATGAGCATGGACTTAGTGCAAGGGACAACATTAGGGGTGAATGCGTTGGCTTATACCCTAGTAAGTTATGTTATCGCCTTTAAATATCAATTATTTTGTAACTTAGCGTTATGGCAACAGGCATTAGTGGTAATGTTAGCGATTGGTGTGGTTGATCTTACTGTATTTTGGGCAGAATTTTTGCTTTCTCCCGTGACTTTTCACCCACAAGTATTCTGGAATAGTCCAGTCAGTGGTATTCTTTGGCCATGGCTTTATTTTTTGCTTCGCAAAGTCCGTCACCAGTTTTCAGTTCATTAACCTCTCTGGATCATGACGGTATTTTTGTGTCACCGTCATGAGGATATTATTGTGATCACTCTTTACCTTGCATCGAGTTCCCCCAGAAGGCGAGAGCTTCTGTCACTGTTGGATGTTCAATTTAGCACCATTACACCGGCAATTGATGAAATTTGGCAACAAGGTGAAGCACCAGAAGATTATGTTATCCGTTTGGCGAGAGAGAAATCTCAAGAGGGGGTACGTCAAGCGACAAATGACTATCCGGTATTAGGCTCTGATACTATCGTAGTTCAAGCAGGTCGTATTCTGGAAAAACCTCGAGATAAAGCACATGCAGCACAAATGCTAAGTAATCTTTCAGGTGCAACCCACCAAGTGATGACGGCGATTGCTATTTCAGATAAAACCCGAACAATAAGCCAATTAGTTGTCACGGATGTGACTTTTAGAAAGATGACAGAAAGTGAAATTAGTGCGTATATTGAAACGGGAGAGCCAATGGATAAAGCTGGCGCTTACGGTATTCAGGGAAAAGGAGGCCGTTTTGTACAACGGATTGAGGGTAGCTATCATGCTGTTGTCGGCTTACCGCTTGTTGAAACCGAAGCATTGATAGCTCAATTTTTGTCTCTAGCGAATGATAAGGAGATTTCATGACAGCAGAGCTATTAGTGAATGTGACTCCCTCTGAAACCCGAGTGGCCTATATCAGCGGGGGCATACTACAAGAGATCCACGTTGAAAGAGAAGCCAAACGAGGTCTTGTCGGAAACATCTACAAAGGTCGGGTAAGTCGTGTATTACCTGGGATGCAAGCTGCATTTATTGACATTGGGCTTGAGAAAGCCGCTTTTTTACATGCTTCTGATATTATGCCTCACACGGAATGTATCGCGGGTGAAGAGCAGAAAAAATTTAATGTTCGTGATATTGCGCAACTTGTACATCAA
The DNA here is from genome assembly GCF_001808035.1 of Proteus sp. HMSC14B05. Taxonomy (NCBI): domain Bacteria; kingdom Pseudomonadati; phylum Pseudomonadota; class Gammaproteobacteria; order Enterobacterales; family Morganellaceae; genus Proteus; species Proteus sp. HMSC14B05. The sequence continues at coordinate 29,311 of NZ_KV792000.1, forward strand.
GGTCAGGACTTGATTGTACAAGTGGTGAAAGATCCTCTAGGTACAAAAGGGGCACGTCTTACAACAGATATCACATTACCATCACGTTACTTGGTGTTTATGCCGGGGGCTTCTCATGTGGGTGTTTCACAACGTATTGAAAGTGAAGAAGAACGTGAGCGCTTAAAACGCTTGGTAGAAGAGTATTGTGATGAAAATGGCGGGTTTATTATTCGCACTGCCGCTGAAGGTGTCGGCGAACATGAAATAAAACAAGATGCTGCTTTTTTAAAGCGCCTATGGAATAAAATCATTGAGCGTAAAAAAAGAAATAAAACGCGTATTCAAATTTATGGTGAGCTCGCTTTAGCACAACGTATTTTACGTGATTTTGCAGGGGCTGAATTAGATAGCATTCGGGTTGACTCTAAATTAACTTATCATCAATTACAGGAGTTTATTGGTGAATATATTCCTGAATTAACCGCTAAACTTGAATTACACCAAGGTAATCAACCTATTTTCGATCTTTACGGGGTTGAAAGTGAAATTCAGCGCGCGTTAGAGCGAAAGGTCGAGTTAAAATCAGGAGGCTATCTGATTATCGACCAAACCGAAGCAATGACAACGATTGATATCAATACGGGCGCTTTTGTTGGTCATCGTAATTTAGAAGAGACGATTTTTAATACCAATGTTGAGGCGAGTCAGGCGATAGCGCGGCAACTGAGATTACGTAATTTAGGCGGCATTATCATTATTGATTTTATTGATATGAGTAATGAAGATCATCGCCGTAGAGTATTAGCTTCCTTAGAACAAGCATTGAGCAAAGATCGCGTGAAAACGACCATCAATGGTTTTTCACAATTAGGTTTGGTTGAGATGACACGTAAACGAACCCGTGAAAGTCTCGAGCATGTACTTTGTGATGACTGTCCTACTTGCCAAGGCCGTGGTACAGTAAAATCAGTTGAAACGGTATGTTATGAAATATTACGAGAAATTGTTCGTGTTCATAAAACCATAGACGCAGATCGCTTTTTGGTTTATGCCGCCCCCGCTGTTGTGGAAGCACTAAAAGGTGATGAATCACATGCTTTAGCCGAAGTGGAAATTTTTGTTGGGAAGCAAGTCAAAGTGCAAACTGAGCTACTCTATAGTCAGGAGCAGTTTGATGTGGTGATGATGTAATGGATTCGCCTTGCTAATAAATATGATGGCAGAAAGGAGACTAAATGAAGCGGCTGTCTAAATCTTTATTATTGATAACCCTTTTTTGCCTGATTATTTTCGCCGTAGTATTAAGTGGATTTCGTTATTTTCTGCCTCGTTTAGATAATTATCGCCCTGAAATTGAAACCTATTTATCTAAACAGTTCAATAGCCCAGTCGCCATGACACAGGTGAAAGGGGAATGGCAAAACTTTGGCCCTGATATCCAAATTACCGGGCTGTATATTGATAATAACAGTGTTGAAGTGAGTGCTGAACAGATCACTTTCTCCTTTGATGTTTGGCGTTCACTGCTTCATTTTCAACTCTATTTTCGTGAATTAACCTTTGAACAATTAGCAGTAAATTACAAAAAGCCTATTTTTACTGGGCAAAATGGTGATATTACTTTCACTGAACCCGATGATATCTCTTCCATTTTCTTAAAACAGTTTGATCGATTTAAATTGGTTGATAGCCGTTTCGTGTTTTTATCACCTTCTGGTGACACTAGCACGCTCCATATTCCCGAATTAATGTGGCTCAATCAGAAAAACCGCCATCGTGCGCAAGGGGAAGTTACTTTAGATACCCCAATAAATCACTATGGTGGACTAAAAGTACGTCTTGATCTCTATACGAAAAAGCAGGGGGCACTGGATAAAGGACAGGTGTTTGTCACCGCTGATGAGGTTGATATTTCCCCTTGGTTAAGCCAATGGGTTAAAAGTAACAGTGGCCTTGGTGAAGCGAAAGCCAGCCTATCTAATTGGATAGAGATCAGCAATGGGCGGATCACGGGTAGCCAGTTACAAATCCATCAAGGTGAAATGGATTGGCGTAATGAAGGGCGCACACATGTATTAAAGGTAGAAGATTTAATTCTACGTATGAGACGCCAAGAAAATGGCTGGCTTGCTGATATCCCTTATACCCGAAAAATAACGATGGATGGTGATGAATGGCCAGATGGTTATTTAGCGGTACTTTATCAACCTAAAGAAAAACAACAGGATGAAGCTTGGCGTATCCGTGCTAAAAATATTGAATTAGAACGGTTATCTGCGTTATTGCCTTTGTTCTCTTTTTTAACGCCTGATGTCGTGCGCCAATGGCAGTATCGTCAATTTTCTGGCATGGTCGACTCATTTGCTCTTGATTTAGCCCCCGATGATTTTAAACGTAGTGCCATTGATATCAGTTGGCAAAATGTTGCTTGGAAACGCTGGCAAGAAATCCCTTCTGTGGCACATTTTAATGGTCATTTAAAGGGTACATTACAGCAAGGAGTGCTTAATTTTGCGCTTAATAACAGTGAAATTGATACTGCTGGGCTTTTTAAAGCGCCACTTAATATAGAAAAAGGCACTGGTACGGTTTACTGGCAGCATCAGGGAGATTCTCTGTCGTTATGGAGTCAAGGGATTGATATAAAAGCCACCTCCGCTTGGGTTGCCGGTGATTTTCGTTATCAAAAACAAGGAGAGCATCAACAACTGTCTATTCTTTCGGGAGTGAATGTGACCGATGCCGGTGAGACATGGCGCTATTTACCTGAAAAATATGTCGGTAAAGATTTAACACAATATCTCTCTGACGCGATTATTGCCGGAAACGTTAAAAACGGTACGTTTATTTTTCATGGTGATCCGCGGGATTTCCCTTTTGAACAACATAATGGTTGGTTTCAAGTCTATGCCCCAGTAAAACAGGCGACCTTCAAATATGATAGTGAATGGCCGGCACTGTTTGATCTTAATGTTAATCTTAATTTTAAGAATAACGGCTTATGGATGTCCTCTGATAATGTTCAGGTTGGTAAAGCCACCGCTAAAAATTTGACGGCGATTATTGAGGACTATAACAAAGAAAAAATTGTTATTGATGCAGATATTGAAGCCACGGGGGATGATTTAAAAGAGTATTTTCTAGCTTCGCAAATGGCAACGATTGGTCATACACTTGAAATACTAAAAGTGGCTGGAAAAATTAACGGGAGTTTGCATCTCGACATTCCTTTTGATGGCGAGCAGGTGGCCGCTTCTGGTCAGGTAAACTTAAACAATAACGATGTCACATTAGCCTTTATGGATACCACCCTAGAAGGTGTTACGGGACAATTTCGTTACCATAATGATAAATTAGAGAGTGATACTTTAACCGCGAATTGGTTTGGTCAACCTCTGACATTTTCTTTTGCTGGTGGTGATCAACGGGATGCTTATCAAGTTGGTGTTGATCTAAAAGGACAATGGGATATCGCGAAAATTAAGGGATTACCTAATGATATACAACATAAATTAAGCGGTTTTTTACCTTGGCATGGCGCGGTAAGTGTTAATATTCCAGAAACAGCGGATGTCAATTATCAAGTGGATCTGACCGGACAAGTGAATGCGCTACAAAGTCAGTTAGCTGCGCCAAGTACCGATGATTTTAAAAACGCTTCCCCCATTGTGATTTCAGCAAAAGGGAATAGTGAAAAACTTAGCGTTAGTGCCGATGCACAAGATCAGTGGTCATTAAATAGTGAATGGGCGTTAGGTGAACCATTACGTCTATTACAAGGTAATTTAGTCTCTTCCTCACTCACACTACCTCAATTAAATGATCAATCACGATTGACTATTGCTTTGCAGGGATTGCAAGGCGATAAATGGCTACCTACTTTAATGGCTTTTTCATCATTAGCCCCTTCTGAAAACGCGATACGTTTCCCTACCAATATTCATATTAGTCTGCCTGAACTTAATTTTGCTGGTCAGCAATGGATTGCGCCACAAACAGAAATTATGCGTGCTGATGATGGTGTAAAATTATCCTTCTCAGGGAGTGAGTTACGAGGTGACTTATTTGTACCCAATACGGCACAACCTTGGCAGGTGAATATTACCTATCTCTATTTTAATGGCGCTAGCCCAACGGAAGAAAATAAATCCTTAAAAATGGCAAATGAGCCTGACGCCAAAAAAGCAGTTCAATTTTCACTTAAAGATATTCCTGCTATCAATTTCGCCTGCCAAGAGTGTTGGGTGAATGGATTATTACTAGGGAATATTGAAGGTGCAATACAGCCTCGTGACGGAGCATTATTGTTAACTGCAGGTAAGCTTAAAAATAGCAGTGGCGAGCTATCTGTGAGTGGTGTGTGGTCAGAAGATAGTTTAGGCAACAGTATCACTAAGCTAGCAGGTAAACTAATGGCACCGGAAGTCGATGAAATGGCGGCTTACTTTGGTTATATCATTCCGATTGTTCAGTCACCACTTACGGCAGATTTCTCACTGCAGTGGCACAATACCCCTTGGAATTTTGATCTAAAAACACTCAATGGTGAAGTGAATGCTTCTCTTGGAAAAGGGCGTATTGAAAAGGTGGATGTTGGGCAAGCGGGAAAATTATTACGTCTAGTCAGTTTTGATGCTCTGCTACGTAAGTTGCAATTCGACTTTAGAGATACTTTTAGTGATAATTTTGAGTATGATTCCATTAAAGGTGATCTGACGGTTAAACAAGGTGTTTTAAACGCGAAAAGTGTTGCTGTAGATGGTGTTATTGCCGATATTGCTATAAAAGGTCAAGTGGATCTGTTGGTGCGTAAAATGGACTTACAAGTAGTGGTAACTCCTGAAATATCAGCTACAGTAGGCGTTGCTACCGCATTTGCTATTAACCCCATCGCTGGTGCTGCTGTATTTGCAGCTTCAAAAGTACTGGGGCCACTTTGGAGTAAGATTTCAGTTATACGTTATCATGTTACCGGAACGGTAGAACAACCCAAGATTGACGAAGTACTGCGTCAACTTAAGGAGGATCAGGCGTTATGAAAAAAGTTAATGTCGCACTTTTGCAGCTTTGTAGCGGAAAAAATATAAAAAATAATCTGGCGCAAATAGAGCAACAGATTAAGCAACTCCCCGATTCAGTCAAGCTTGTATTAACGCCTGAAAATGCATTACTTTTCTCCAGCGCAAAAGATTATCATAAACATGCTGAAATTCAGGGGAAAGGGCCATTACAAGATGCGATTGCTAATATAGCGCAGCGCTATAAGGTGTGGATCTTAGTGGGTTCAATGCCATTGATTAGCCGAGATTCTCCTGAGCAGATCACCAGTAGTAGTTTAGTTTTTGATGATGAAGGGGTGATCCGCGCTCGTTATGACAAAATTCATATGTTTGATGTGAACATTGATGATGAACAAGGCGAATATAATGAATCAGCCATTTATCAACGTGGTGAACGCTTGACTGTAGTGGATACACCTGTGGGGAAATTAGGTTTAACGATTTGTTATGATTTACGTTTTCCCGGTCTTTTCCAAGCATTAAGAGAAAAAGGTGCTGAAATTATTTCTGTACCGGCAGCCTTTACTCGTTTAACAGGTAAAGCGCACTGGGAGCCATTGTTACGCGCGCGGGCTATTGAAAATCAGTGTATTATTTTGGCACCGGCTCAAGTCGGTACCCATGATGCTCGTCGCACATGGGGTCATACAATGGCTGTGGATGGTTGGGGGAAAGTATTGAAAAAGAACCCTGATGCGGTCAGTGCCCTAACGCTCAATATTCGAGTCGATAGTTTAGAAGGTATGCGTGAACAGATACGGGTTGTGAAACATAATCGCTTTCGCCCGAAACTGACACACTTAATAAAAAAAGTTAAGGATAAAAAAGAATTATGAGTTTAGCTGTTGTCAGCGAAAGTCTGTTGGAAGCGAACAACCTGAGTTTAGATGATTTAGCATCGACACTAGAGCAGCTTGCACAGCGTCAAATTGATTATGGTGATCTTTATTTTCAATCAAGCTACCACGAAGCATGGATATTAGATGATCAGATAATTAAAGATGGCTCTTACAATATTGACCAAGGGGTTGGCGTTAGAGCGATTTATGGTGAAAAAACAGGTTTTGCTTATGCAGACCAATTAACACTCAACGCACTTAACCAAAGTGCTCATGCTGCGCGTAGTATTGTGCAAGCACAAGGCAATGGGCAGATCCATACACTGGGTGCTATTCAACATACTCCGTTATACAACCTAAATGATCCATTACAAAGTTTGTCTCGTGAAGAAAAAATAGCACTATTACATGACGTTGATCGTGTGGCACGGGCTGAAGATAAACGTGTTAAACAAGTCAATGCCTCATTAACGGGAGTGTATGAGCATGTGTTAGTTGCTGCAACGGATGGTACTTTAGCGGCGGATGTGCGTCCTCTTGTACGTCTTTCAGTAAGCGTACTGGTCGAAGATGACGGTAAACGTGAACGTGGTTCGAGTGGTGGCGGTGGTCGTTTTGGTTATGATTATTTTCTGACTAAAGAAAATGGCGAAACCCATGCAGCGACTTATGCCCGTGAAGCGGTACGCATGGCATTAGTTAATTTATCGGCTATTGCTGCACCAGCAGGTACAATGCCTGTAGTTTTAGGCGCCGGATGGCCCGGTGTTTTATTACATGAAGCTGTTGGACATGGTTTAGAAGGTGATTTTAATCGTCGTCAAACATCGGTATTCTCTGGGCGTATTGGCGATAAAGTAACTTCTGAGTTATGTACTATCGTGGATGATGGTTCAATTGAAGGCCGACGAGGCTCCGTGGCGATTGATGATGAAGGCGTACCGGGTCAATACAACGTATTAATCGAAAATGGCATCTTAAAAGGCTATATGCAAGATAAGATGAATGCGCGTTTAATGGGGGTAAAACCGACGGGCAATGGGCGTCGTGAATCCTATGCACATTTGCCAATGCCACGTATGACCAACACCTATATGCTCGCGGGTAAATCTTCTCCTGAAGAGATCATCGCCAGTGTCGATCGCGGTATTTATGCGCCAAACTTTGGTGGTGGGCAAGTTGATATTACCTCGGGTAAGTTTGTTTTCTCAACTTCAGAAGCCTATTTAATTGAAAAGGGTAAAATTACTAAACCAATTAAAGGCGCAACCTTGATAGGTTCAGGTATTGAAGCGATGCAACAAGTTTCTATGGTGGGTAATGATCTCGCATTAGATAAAGGTGTCGGGGTATGCGGCAAAGAGGGGCAAAGCTTGCCGGTAGGGGTTGGGCAACCGACACTGAAATTGGATAAGTTAACCGTTGGTGGTACTGCTTAACAGTTGTTATTGTTATCTATTTATACAAATTACCCCAATAAAACTCCATCGCTATGATGGAGTTTCTATTTAAGTGAGTAAATGGAGCTATTTATGGGCAAACGTCTATTCCCTGTTCTTATTGTTGTGGCTGTTTTATTTTTTGTTCTTTATAAAGGATTAGTACCTGAAACGCAGATACCAGCAACAGCGCCTCCTACATCAACAACATCTACATCGTCAAAGAGTTCAATCAGTCAGCCTGAGTCTCAACGTCCTTTAGCAATTGATGAAAAGACACAAGCTAATAAAGTGGCTGATTATTTGCAACAACACGCTCGCTTACCTGATTTTTATATCAGCAAAAAAGAGGCTCGAGCTAAAGGTTGGAATGCGAAAGCGGGCAATTTATGTGACGTTTTACCAGGACGGGCGATTGGTGGTGATCGCTTTATGAACCGTGAAAAACAGTTACCTGAAGAAGCAGGGCGCCAATGGTTTGAAGCAGATGTCAATTATCAATGTGGACATCGTGGTAGCGATCGCCTGCTATATTCTAATGACGGATTAATTTATTTAACCACCGATCATTACCGTACCATGCAAAGAGTTGCACCTTAATGAAACAGATTATTTTTGATTTCAGCACATTGGCGGATCGAGATGCTTTTTATCATCAGTTTGCTCAGCAATTTCAATTAGATGAAGCATTCGGTAATAATCTTGATGCGTTATGGGATGTATTAACAGGAGAAATTGAATTGCCTGTTAATATTGTTTTCAGACATGCACCGCATCATTCCCGCACCTTCCAGCCCATTATTGAGATAATGCAAGAAGCGCAAGAGACGCTGGGTAAAGAGCTATTTCGCTTTCATTGTGAACATAAAAAAGCTAAGTAGAGCTAGCTGAAAGCCCATAAGTATTACAAGGTATCCTGAAAACCGCAGTGGTATCATGATTTAGCACTGCGTTTTCAGGAGCATCAGTCGTTAAGCTGACTCTGAGAGATCTTTTAGATATTGAAACAATAAGCGGAATGATTTTGGCGGTTTATTGGCTTCTTTCTCTTTTTTAGCATTACGAATAAGTGTGCGTAATTGCTGGCGATCGGCCATAGGATAAAGCGCTACCACTTCCTCAATCACTTCATTACCACCGTCAATCAGACGTGTACGCAGATCTTCTAGTTTATGTAACACTAAAATTTGCTGATTATGGCGATTTTTTAGTTTATCTAGTGCTTGGCGGATCGGCTCTTCATCAACATTACGGAGTAACTTACCGATATATTGAATTTGGCGACGACGCGCTTCGCGTTGTACCTTTTGCGCCAATTTAATTGAAGCGAGTAGTTTTTCATCAAGAGGAACACGTTCAAGCTCTTGAGCACTTAACTCAACAAGTTCGGTGCCTAATTTCTTTAACGCTTCAGCATCACGTTTAATTTCACTTTTGCTGACCCAAATGATCTCTTCCTCTTCTTCCTCTTCTAACGGTGTATTGTCAAATTCAGGATTGAGGTAGTGCCACTCTTCTGGCTGCTTTGCCATAATAAAAATTCCTGTTGCAGAGTAAGCCGGGAGTGTGATTTGGTGAATGACCAAAAGCCCGACGGGTGATAACATTCATATATCTTCTATTGTAACTGGGAAAATCGCTTGTTGACCACCTGTCAATTGATTTACTTTAGCAAAAATAAGTAAAAAGTGATGTTCTCCTTAGGAAAATGGTTCTCAATGAATAATACAGATCAGGTAAAACAGCTGGAAGAGGCAGTTTCTCTTGCACTGGAGATCGCCTCAAAACAGTGTGACGGTGCAGAAGTTGCAATTAATAAATCAACAGGCATAAGCGTTAGTACACGCTATGGTGAAGTAGAAAATGTTGAATTTAATAGTGATGGTGCCTTAGGGATCACCGTCTATCAGCAACAACGTAAAGGGAGTGCATCTTCTACAGATTTAAGTCCTGATGCGATTAAACGTGCAGTACAAGCGGCGGTAGATATTGCGCGCTACACTTCTGTTGATCCTTATGCAGGGCCTGCTGATAAAGCCCTGTTAGCCTTCGATGCCCCTTTTCTTGATCTCTACCACCCAACAGACATAACAGCAGATAAAGCGATTGAGCTGGCGTCTCGAGCGGAGCAAGCTGCATTAGACAGTGATAGCCGTATCGTCAATACCGAAGGGGGAAGCTTTAATAGTCATAGTGGAACTCGCGTCTTTGGTAACAGCCTTGGTTTATTAAAAAGCTACTCTTCATCTCGTTATTCAATGTCGAGTTGCGTTATCGCTCGTGAGGGTGAGGATATGGAGCGCGATTATGCCTATACCATTAGTCGCCGTTTTGAGGCATTACAATCTCCTGAATGGGTAGGACAAGAGTGTGCACGCCGTACCTTATCTCGTCTAGCTCCCCGTAAATTATCCACCATGAAGGCGCCTGTTCTCTTCTCAGCGGAAGTAGCAACGGGGATCTTCGGTCATTTAGTGGCAGCCATCAGTGGTAGCATGATCTACCGTGAGTCATCTTGTTTGTTAGATAGCTTAGGAAAACAGATTTTCCCTCAATGGTTAAATATTCAAGAGCGTCCACATATTGTGGGAGGATTAGCATCAACGCCTTTTGATAGTGAAGGGGTACGCACATCAGATGCAGATATTATTAAAGATGGGGTACTGCAAGAGTGGCTCCTTACTAGCTATTCCGCAAGAAAATTAGGGTTAAAAAGCAATGGACATGCGGGGGGCATTCATAACTGGCGTATCCCAGGGCAAGGTCTCTCCTTTGATGAGTTGTTAAAAGAGATGGGCACAGGGCTTGTGGTCACTGAGTTAATGGGACAAGGGGTTAGCACGGTGACAGGGGATTATTCCCGTGGTGCGAGCGGTTTCTGGGTCGAAAATGGTGAAATTCAGTATCCAGTGAGTGAAGTGACTATTGCCGGTAACTTGAAAGAGATGTGGGCGAATATTGCCACAATAGGTGATGATATTGAAACACGCAGTAATATTCAGTGTGGATCACTACTATTACCAGAAATGAGTATCGCAGGTCAGTAGCACCTTGCCTTTAATCTCAGCCCATAAGTGGGCTGAGATATCGCGCTTACTTGTATTTTATTACGTTAATAAGATAAAAAATAACACGCGAACCTTCAGCATTGCTTAACGGTGTAATTCACCAGCAGCTTCAGGTTGGTAGAGAATTTCTAATACTTTGACCTTAGTTTCAAGGCCATTAGGAAGCTGCCAACTGATCTCATCATTGATAGCTAAACCTAATAGTGCCGCACCCATTGGCGCCATGACTGATAATTCAGTCGCACTATCTTTTAATGAAGCAGGGTAAACTAAAGTACGAATACGCTCTTCATTATTTTTTAAGTCCATAAAACGGACTTTGCTGTTCATGGTGACGATGTTAGCAGGGATATCAGCTGGTGTAACAATGTCAGCACGATCTAACTCTTCATTTAAAGCTTCTGCAATTGGGCTGTCTGCAAAGGCAGGTTGCTCTAGTAATGAATCTAAACGTTCTGCATCAAGTTCATTGATGATAATTGTTGGCTTTGTCATACCACACTCCAATTTGTTCCAATGCAAAACAACACCCCCACGGATTAGGTGGGGGTGTTGTTAAACTCTATGTAAGATAATAGGCGGTTCTGTAGCAAAAAGAAAGAGGCAGTGATCACAGTCTCTTTCTGGGATTTTTGTTAAGAAATGCTAATCTATTGTTTTTAATTAGAATTAATCTTCATCAAACCCTGATTCAAATAATGCAATAATCGCATCAATCGCTTCTTTTTCATCACAGCCACTGGCTTCTATATCGATGTGACTGCCTTGTTCGGAATCTAACATCAACATCGCAATCACACTATCTGCTTGCGCTTCAACGCCCTCATGGTTACGTAACGTCACCGTTGATTGAAATGTATTGACCAAATCAAACAATTTCATGGCAGGCCTTGCATGCATGCCTAAACGGTTTTTTATCGCTACGCGTCGATATTGGGTCATTTGCGCTTTTCAAGTGTTCTATGGCGTGATTGTACGTTTTTCCCTCTAGAGCGGAAATAGTCAGCCAGTTGTTCAGCCACGTAAACAGAACGATGTTTGCCGCCAGTACAACCAATAGCAACAGTTAGGTAACTACGATTATTCGTCTCTAACATCGGTAGCCAAAGTTCTAGATAACTTCTTGTTTGATAAATAAAGTTATGCACTTCGGTATGGCGATCGAGGAAGGCTGCGACTGGACGATCTAACCCCGTCATTGGGCGTAATTTGGGATCCCAGTGGGGATTAGGTAAAAATCGTACATCAAAGACATAATCAGCATCGATAGGAATACCATGTTTAAAACCGAAAGACTCAAATACCATGGTCAATTCGCGTTCACGTTTACCGAGTAAGCGTGTACGTAGCATTTCGGCTAATTCATGCACGGACATCTCTGAGGTATCAATAATCAGATCAGCCCGTGATCGTAAAGGTTCGAGCAGATCACTCTCTGTATCAATCGCCATTTCTAGCGAGAGGTTTTTCGTTGAAAGAGGGTGTAGGCGTCGAGTATCACTATAACGGCGGATCAGCGTATTTCTATCAGCATCTAAAAATAACAGTTGTGGAGAATATTCCGCGGGTAAACTTTCCAGCGCCTTTTCGAAAATCTCCGGTGATTCTGGCATATTACGTACGTCAATACTGACTGCGGCAGCGGCAGCATCACGCTCAGCCAGTGTTTTCGCAAGCTCCGGTAACAGATCGACAGGTAAGTTATCAACGCAATAAAATCCCATGTCCTCAAGCGCACGCAAAGCGACTGACTTACCTGAACCAGAGCGTCCGCTGACTATCATCAGCACCATGAGGTAGCTCCCCTTAATTTCCCAGTGATGAATATCATTCCACTGTATGCTATTCGCGTCCTGATAAACCCAAACCCATTAGGTTTATTCTGTGATAATCTGATAAAGCTCTTCATCACTTTGTGCGGAGCGTAGTCGGCGACATAAATTTTTGTCAGCCAACTGTTTTGCAATCAAAGACAGTGTGTGTAAATGTTCCTTACATTGTGTTGCAGGAACGAGTAATGCAAACAACAAATCGACAGGTTGATTATCAATAGCGTCGAAGGCAATAGGCTCGCTTAGGTGAAGAAACACACCAACAACTTTTTCAGTTTCATCACTTTCAATACGCCCATGAGGGATAGCCAATCCACCCCCAATCCCTGTTGTACCGACTTTTTCACGTGTTAATAAAGCCTCAAAAATCAGTGTTTCTGGTAAATTCAGTGCTTGAGCTGCATTCTCACTGATAATTTCTAACGCGCGTTTTTTACTTGTGCAATGCACATTGTTATGTGTACATGCCAGAGTAAGTACGTCGCTAATATTCATCTTTGTATCGTTGTTCATTGTCTTATTCACTTAGACCAGCAAACCAGATGCCACAGAGTGACATCTGGTTTTTGTTAGCGGATTATTTAGGCGCTGTTTTTAATTGAACAAACGCGACATCAATAACACCCTAACATCGCCGATTGTATTCCCATTTTACAATGGGAAATGAATTAATGTTGTCTCAGTTTATCTTTGTGTTTGGTTAATTGACGAGCCAGTTTATCCATTAATCCATCAATTGCTGCGTACATATCTTCTGCTTCCGCAGAGGCATGTAATTCACCGCCATTTACTTGAATCGTCGCTTCCGCAATTTTAGTCACTTTTTCGACTTTGAGGATAACTTGGACGTTATTAATTTTGTCAAAGAACTGAGGTAATTTAGCGCTTTTTGCTTTGACGGTATCACGCAGAGCATCAGTTAATTCAATATTATGACCAGTGATTTGAAGTTCCATAGTGTCTTCCTTCTCAATTATGCTCAAACCAACTCTTTACGTTGATTTGAAGGCGGGATGGATAATGACTCTCTATATTTCGCAACAGTTCGTCGAGCAACCTGTATACCAAGCTCGGCGAGCATATTTGCCAGTTTACTATCACTTAGTGGTTTCGCTGGGTTTTCTGCTGCGATTAGTTTCTTCACTAAAGCCCGAATTGCTGTTGAAGAGGCTTCACCTCCGTTATCAGTATTTACGTGGCTTGAGAAAAAATACTTCAATTCGAAAATTCCCCGAGGACAATGCAAATATTTTTGCGTTGTAACGCGAGAAATGGTGGACTCGTGCATCTCAACCTGTTCTGCAATATCGGCCAAAACAAGGGGTTTCATATGCTCTTCACCGAATTCGAAAAACGCCTGCTGTGTGTCAACAATGCAATGAGCGACTTTTAATAATGTCTCATTACGGCTTTCTAAGCTTTTTATCAGCCATTTAGCCTCTTGTAAATTGTCACGAATAAATTTCCCATCGCTTTCGTTTTGAGCTGATTGCCCAAGCGCTGCATAAGTCTCATTTATGCGTAGGCGGGGAATGCTATCCGTATTTAACTCAACTTGCCAGTGTTCTCCTGATTTTTTTACCAGTACATCAGGAATAACATACTGTGATTCCTCTGTATCAATACTTAAACCCGGTTTTGGATCAAGAGATTGAATGGTCTCAATTACTACTTTTAATGTCTCTTCACGTAGCTTAGTGTGACGCATTAATTGGCGAAAATCACGATTACCTAATAACGCTAAATAGTGCTCAATAACAAGTTGAGTCTCTTTCAAATAAGGTGTATTAGTTGGAAATGTCGACAATTGAATTAACAGACACTCTTTTAAGTCTCTGGCTGCGACACCTACGGGATCAAAGCGTTGAATACGCTTTAATACCGCTTCAATCTCATCAAGCTCTAACTCATCATCACCCATTCCGGCAAGAATGTCATCTGTTGAAACTGTTAAATATCCTGTTTCATCGACAGCATCAATAATGCTTGTCGCGATAGCACGATCAGTATCAGTAAAAGGTGTTAGGTCAGCTTGCCAAGTTAGGTAATCTTGCAGTGAAGCCGTGGTTTCACCTTGATAGAGTGGTAATTCATCAGCCGCATAATCATTACTGGTGCCTGAAGGGGTGCCTGCGGTGTAAATTTCTTCCCATTGGGTATCGAGAGGAAGATCGTCAGGCATCTCCTTTTGCTCTAGTGCATCTAGGGTATCTAACACCTCATTATCACGCTCATTGTCTGGTGTACTATCATCACTCTCTTGTGTTGATGAGCTATCAGAATGCGTTACATCCGCTTGATCGTCTTCTTGTTCGAGCAATGGGTTAGATTCAAGGGCTTGTTGAATTTCTTGTTGTAATTCAAGCGTAGAAAGTTGCAACAAACGAATAGCCTGTTGGAGCTGTGGCGTCATGGCCAATTGCTGACTAAGACGAAGTTGCAGACTTTGTTTCATAGTGATGCGATGGATCCTCTTATGTTGTCATCCGTGACGAAATAAAAGTGTCACTCAGATCACAGGCGGAAGCCTTCACCTAAGTAAACACGTTTAACTTGCTCATTTGCCAAAATTTCTTCTGGTGAACCATGGGCAATAAGGTGTCCTTGACTGACGATATAAGCACGTTCACACACATCTAAGGTTTCGCGTACATTATGGTCGGTAATTAATACGCCCAAGCCATAATCGCGTAGATGTTGGATAATTTTCTTAATATCTAAAACGGAAATAGGGTCAACACCGGCAAAAGGCTCATCCAATAAAATAAATTTAGGATTTGCCGCTAGCGCCCGTGCTATCTCTACACGACGGCGTTCACCCCCTGATAAAGATTGCCCTAAACTATTACGTAAGTGACTGACATTAAACTCTTCAAGTAGCTCTTCTGCACGATCTTTTCGTTGTTCGGCCGTTAAATCATGGCGTATTTCTAAAATTCCCATGATATTGTCATAAACGCTTAAGCGTCTAAAAATAGAGGCTTCTTGTGGCAAATAACCAATACCCTTACGCGCACGCTCATGTAACGGGAGTAAGGTAATATCTTCATCGTCGATAGTAATGCTACCCGCATCACGGGCGACAATACCTACCACCATATAAAAGGTGGTGGTTTTTCCCGCACCGTTAGGACCAAGTAAGCCAACAATCTCACCGGAGTTAACATTGAGGCTCACATCACCGACAACGGTGCGCCCTTTGTATGCTTTTGCTAAATTTTCAGCTTTTAACAGCGCCATAAAGTGTTACTTACCTTTGTTGTTAACACCGGGACCTTTCTCTTGTAACTGAGAAGGGAGTAAAACGGTGGTGACTTGTTTTCCCTTACCGCTAAATGCTTCCATTTGTTGTGTCGGTACGAGATAAGTGATTTTATCACCGGTGATATTACTGTCTAATTGTTCAAGATAAGCTTTACCTGTTAAGGTCACCAGCTCTTTGTCCATCTCATAGGTCATTTTATCACCACGACCTTTGATTGGTTTACCATCATCTTGTAACTGATAGAATGTCACAGGGTTACCAAAAGCTTCAATCACGATTTTTTTAGAATCGCCACCAGGACGTGTAACCACTACTTTATCAGCTCTTATATCAATAGAGCCTTGTTTTACCACAACATTTTGTGTGAAAGTGGTAATGTTTTTTTCTAAATTAAGTGACTGTTTCTCGGAATTAACAACAATAGGTTGTTGTGTATCATCTTTAAGTGCCATAACTGGGACACTTATTGAGAATAACGTACTGATAATTAGTGTATTACGGATTTTTCGATTCATTAGGGATCTCATAATAGGTGTTCACCTGTTCAATCAGCTCTGCACGTTTTTCACGCAGATTGCCTCGCATTTTTAAGCCGACTGATTTCAGTCCGACGCCGATAATAGTCACTTCATCATCAGAGGAAACATCTTGTGTATCCAGATCTGCGATAGCATTTTCTGTGCTGATCCGCTGAAGTTGGGAGTCATCAGTTAAACTATCAATTTGAACGTCGCCATAAAGATAGAGCATTTTACTGTTTGTCAGTTTGGCTTTATTTGCACGCACTGTCCATGTTGCATCTCCTGTCGGCGAATAAGTCGTTAAGACAGGATTAGTAAACCATGTAAACTTTTGCTGAGCATAGTTTTTGACATCATCAGCAACTAGTTTATATCCCAGTATACCTGTTGGTTCATAAACAAAGGATATTGATGATTTAGATTGGTAGGTGGGTTGACCATCTTCAACAATCTTTCCATCATCAAGCTCAGTATTGTTAGTATAGTTCCAGCCAATTAGCCCAAGAGCAATAATGGCTAAAATCAGGGTAAACCAGGATTTTAATTTATTCATTCTGTGTCGTTATACGTTTAAATCGATAAACCTTTAGCTTCTTCAAGTCGACCTTGGGCTAATAGGATCAAATCACATAATTCTCGTACTGCACCGCGTCCACCTAAAATATGGGTAACATAGTCGGCACGAGGTGTGAGTAATGGATGGGCATCAGCAACGGCAACTGACAGTCCTACTTTTTCCATTACCGGTAAATCAATCAGATCATCGCCAATATAGGCTGTCTGTTCTGGTTTAAGGTTTAGTGTATCTAACAGTTGTTGATACGCCAAAAGCTTATTATGCTGTCCTTGGTAAAGATATGTAATGCCAAGTGTTTTGGCTCTATCTTCTAAAAGCTTAGATTGACGACCCGTAATGATAGCGACCTCAATACCCGATGTAAGTAAACAACGAATGCCATAGCCATCACGGACATTAAACGCTTTCAACTCTTCACCGTTATTGCCCATATAAATAAGTCCGTCAGACATCACACCATCAACATCGCAAATCAGCAATTGGACTTTTTCTGCTTTTTGCATTATTTGCTTGCTTACTGCACCGTAGCAGGTCTCTATCATTGTATTCATCTTTATCCTTATGAACGCATAACAAGCTTAAACAACCCCAGCTTGCAATAAATCGTGCATATGTAAAACACCTAATAAAATATCACTATCTGGTTCAGTGACTAACAGTGAAGTGATATGTTTTGCTTGCATTAAATTAAGCGCTTCTACCGCTAAGCTATCTGGGGAAATGCGAATTCCGCCTTTCGTCATTACATCTGATATTTTGGCATTATTAAGATCAATACCTAAATCAAAGATACGACGCAAATCACCATCAGTAAAAATACCGTTAATCAACATATTATCATCACAGATAACGGTCATACCTAATTTTTTACGGGTGATCTCTACCAGTGCTTCGCGTAATGTCGCTTCTTTGCTGACGCGTGGAATATCATCCTCTTTATTCATTAAATCACTGACATGAAGCAATAATTTGCGCCCCAATGCACCACCGGGATGCGATAGTGCAAAGTCTTCCGCCGTAAAACCTCGAGCGCGCAATAAAGCGATAGCTAAGGCATCTCCCATCACCAGTGTTGCCGTCGTGCTGGTGGTAGGGGCTAAACCTAACGGACAAGCTTCTTTAGGGACTTTTATACAAAGATGAATATCAGCAGCTTTCCCCATTGTACTTTGAGGTGAGCGTGTCATACAAATTAAAAGGATCTGTTTACGCTTGAGGACAGGGATAAGGGCGAGAATTTCACTGGCTTCACCTGAATTTGAAATTGCCAGCACAATGTCTTTTTCTGTCACCATACCTAAATCGCCATGACTGGCTTCACCGGGGTGAACAAAAAAAGAAGGGGTGCCGGTACTGGCAAAGGTGGCGGCAATTTTATGCCCAATATGACCTGATTTTCCCATGCCCATAACAATCACTCTTCCCTGACAGTGAAAGATTTTTTCACAGGCAAGAGAAAAATCGTCATTGATATATTGTGCTAACTCAGCTAATCCTTCTTGTTCAATTTGAAGAACCTTTTTACCTGCTTGCTGAAAATCAAATCCGGTCATTTTTTTGTACCATTTATTTTAGGTTAAGAGAGAATGTGCAACGCACAACACCGTAATATAAACAATAAAACAAACTAATAAGAAAATCCCCTTTCCACGGTTTAGCCGCTGTTTGCGCCCCAATGAAAAGAGTGAGAAAAGTAGGCCCGCGACCACCAGCACAGTAAAACTAAAATAGAATGCTTGCATATTAAATGTGCTAGGAGAGAGTAATGCGGGCATGCCTAGCACAAAGGTGAGATTAAAAATATTAGCGCCAATAATATTGCCTAGAGCCAGTTCATTTTCACGTCTTAAGGCTGCCACAACGGTCGTTGCTAATTCAGGTAAACTGGTGCCAATAGATAGCAAGGTTAGTCCAACTAAAAAACCGCTGAGATGATACTGTTGCATGATGATAAAAACATTATCAATGATCATTCTTGTTGCAACAGGGATTATCAGTAATGCAATTACCACCCAAAATAGGGCAACAGAATTACGTGGATTAGTTTGTAATTCAAAACGTGAAAGTGTCTCTAGCGGTAACACATGGCGCACTTGTGTTAGGGTTTTATGGAGCATTTTTATCATTAGAAAAAGAGAGGCGAAGCCGATGAAAAAAAGTAAACAGCCTTCTCTCAACCCTAGATGACCATTAGAAACCACCAGTCCTGCTAATAAGATGACTATAATCATCAAAGGAAGTTCTTTTTTTAGTACCGCAGATTGGATATTCATGGGATAAATCATCGCTCCAATCCCAGCAATCAGTAGCAGATTCGTTAATGAAGATCCTATTGCTGTACCTATCGCTATCTCGGGTAAATTGTGGATGGCCGCGTCGGTTGCAACAAAAAGCTCCGGCAATGAAGTACCCATTCCCACAATAACAATACCGATAACGGCAGGAGGGAGCTTTAATGATTGAGCAAACACACTTGCACCATACACCAGTCGGTCTGATGCATAGACTAATAACATCAACCCAACAATGAGAAGAGACAAAGTAATCAACATGCCATCAGTTTTCCAACAATGAGTGAAAAATAAAGAAAAAACCAATAAGACAGGGCTGATAAAAAACATTATTGTCAAAAGGTTTTGCTAATTCACCATATTTTGACTAGCCAAGCACGAAAAGTAAAATCAACCGTGCAATAAATTGCTAAATAGTGGTGATTTCTTTGTAACATTGACAATGACCTGCCAAAATAGCGTATAAATTTTGTTTATGCAGACAGGCTTAAGGACGTTTTATTCATGAACGCACAACCAGACAATTTAATTGAAGTGCGCAATATGAACTTTACTCGCGGTAGCAGAAAGATTTTTTCGCAAATCAATCTGGATGTGCCTAGAGGAAAAGTGACTGCAATAATGGGGCCTTCAGGGATAGGTAAAACCACCTTATTACGCTTGATGGGGGGACAAATTCTGCCTGATAGTGGTGATATTTGGTTTGATGGTGACAATATTCCTAAGTTATCACGCTCTGCTTTATATCAGTCAAGAAAAAAAATGAGTATGCTTTTTCAATCAGGCGCCCTTTTTACTGATATGAATGTATTTGAAAATGTCGCCTTCCCATTAAGAGAGCATACTAATTTACCCGAGGCGTTAATTCACACTACCGTGATGATGAAGTTAGAAGCGGTAGGGTTAAGAGGGGCTGCTAATTTAATGCCATCTGAATTATCGGGGGGAATGGCGCGCAGAGCCGCTTTAGCAAGAGCGATAGCCCTTGATCCAGATTTAATCATGTTTGACGAGCCATTCGTTGGACAAGATCCCATTACCATGGGGGTATTAGTAAAACTGATTGATGAATTAAACCATGCATTAGGGGTCACTTGTGTGGTGGTGTCTCATGATGTCCCTGAAGTACTGAGTATTGCCGATTATGCATATATTATTGCAGAACAGAAAATCATTGCTCAGGGAAGTGCAAAAGAGCTACAGGAAAATCCAGACAGACAAGTAAGACAGTTTTTAGATGGTATTGCTGATGGACCTGTACCTTTCCGTTTTCCTGCGGGGAACTATCAGGATGATCTATTAGGACGAGGTAATTAGTACGTGGTTAATTTACTAGCGCGGTTAGGCGCGCGATCACTGTCGATTTTTGCGACTTTTGGTAGAGCCGGCATCATGCTATTTCGAGCATTGATCGGTAAGCCTGAGTTTCGTAAGCAGTGGCCATTATTAATGAAGCAACTGTACAGTGTTGGTGTTCAGTCGCTACTGATCATTATGGTTTCTGGACTTTTTATTGGCATGGTTCTTGGTTTACAGGGCTATCTAGTACTGACGACATTTAGTGCGGAAGCGAGCCTAGGTATGATGGTAGCGCTTTCTTTGTTACGAGAGTTAGGCCCTGTGGTGACGGCACTATTATTTGCTGGACGTGCAGGCTCTGCACTGACCGCAGAAATAGGTTTAATGAAAGCAACAGAGCAGATATCCAGTTTAGAAATGATGGCTGTCGATCCTCTTAGACGTGTGGTTGCGCCACGTTTTTGGGCCGGGTTTATTAGTATGCCATTACTTTCACTGATCTTTGTTGCGGTGGGGATCTGGGGTGGTGCTATTGTCGGCGTGGATTGGAAAGGCATTGATGAAGGCTTTTTCTGGGCATCAATGCAAGGTGCGGTTGAGTGGCAAAAAGACTTAGTGAACTGTTTTATTAAGAGTGTCGTGTTTGCCATTACCGTGACTTGGATAGCGCTGTTTAACGGATATGACGCAATCCCAACATCGGAAGGGATTAGCAGAGCAACAACGCGTACCGTTGTTCATTCATCGTTAGCCGTATTAGGTTTAGATTTTGTGCTAACTGCACTGATGTTTGGGAATTAAGTCATGCAAAGTAAAAAAATTGAAGTTTGGGTTGGTTTATTTGTTGTTATTGCACTGATAGCGGTTGTCTTTTTAAGCTTAAAAGTGGCTGATATTAAAGAGGTGGGTAATCAACCTACTTATCGTGTCTACGCAAGTTTTGGTAATATTGGTGGTTTAAAAGAGCGTTCACCGGTTAAAATCGGTGGGGTGGTTATTGGTCGCGTTGCCTCTATTACCTTAAAAGAAGAGATGGAAGGTAACTATCGTCCTGAAGTTGCTCTCGATATTTTAAACATTTATGACCATATTCCTGACAGCAGTTCTCTTTCTATTCGCACATCAGGTTTATTAGGTGAACAGTTTTTGGCCTTAAATCTCGGCTTTTATGATGAAGATTTAGGTTCTGATTTTCTAAAGGATGGTGGCAGAATTACCAATACCCATTCAGCCATGGTGCTTGAAGATTTGATTGGTCAGTTCCTTTATAAAACCGGTGACGGAGATGGAAAAACAACCTCTGACTCAAAAACGCAAACCGAACAACCAGCATTACCTTAATGATCATTCGCTTACGGTGTGGTTTATTTAGTGCACCGTATTTACTGAAATATAATCCCAAGAGGAAGCGAGTATGTTTAAACGCTTATTAATGGTCGCATTATTGGTGATAACACCTTTTGCGATGGCGGTCGATAAAACCAATCCTTATGCTTTGATGGAAGATGCCGCGCAAAAAACCTTTGATAAATTAAAAACTGAGCAACCAGAAATCCGTAAAAATCCAGAACTGTTACGTGAGATTGTTCAACAAGAGTTGTTACCTTATGTACATATCAAATATGCTGGAGCATTAGTGTTAGGGCCTTATTATCGTAATGCAACGCCGGCTCAGCGTGATGCTTACTTTGCCGCTTTTAAAGATTATCTTGCACAAGTATATGGTCAAGCATTAGCAATGTATGAAGGGCAAGAATATCGCATAGAACCTGCCAAACCTTTTGCGGATAAATCAAACCTGACTATTCGTGTCACTATTATTGATAAAAATGGTCGACCACCAGTACGCCTTGATTTTCAATGGCGCAAGAACAGTAAAACGGGTGAATGGCAAGCCTATGATATGATTGCCGAAGGCGTTAGCATGATCACCACCAAACAAAATGAGTGGTCTGATATTTTAAGTGCGAAAGGGGTTGATGGTTTAACTAAGCAATTAGAAATTAGTGCCAAAACACCGATTACATTAGATGAGAAAAAATAGTATGTCAGCTTCGTTAAATTGGCAAAAAGAGGGTGAAATACTCTCTTTCCAAGGAACGCTAGATAGAGAAACGTTATTGCCAGTTTGGCAACAACGTAAAGCGTTATTAGCTGATATTAATATCATCGATATTTCTCAACTTGATCATATTGACTCAACCGGATTAGCACTTTTTGTCCATCTAAAGGCCGAAATGGAAGCACTTGATCGTCAATGTGTTATTCAAGGTGTTAGTGAGCGCTTTCAAACGCTAATCACACTCTATGATCTTGATGAAATTATGAATATTGCTTAATGCTTTTCCCGATAAAGCAATAAAAAAATCCCCCTTATTGATACTTTTATCATTAAGGGGGTTTTTCATGGTTTAAGAGTAGGCCGGATTCTATTAGGATAGGCAACTGATTATTATTTTAACGTTGAGATTGAGCAATTATGGATACAAATGAAATCAAACAAGTATTAATGGATACCCTATCTTTAGATGAAGTCATTGTTAATGGTGATGGCAGTCATTTTCAGGTTGTGGTTGTTGGCGCGATGTTTGAAGGAATGAGCAGAGTGAAACAACAACAAACCATTTATGCCCCTTTGATGGAATATATCGCAGATAATCGTATTCACGCTTTATCTATTAAAGCCTACACACCTGAAGAGTGGAAAAGGGATCGTAAACTCAGCGGGCTTTAATTCAGTAGGTATACAGCGTACAGCAAAATAAAAAAGAGAGTTCTACAGATGGATAAATTTAGAGTACAAGGGCCTACCTGCTTATCCGGTGAGGTCACTATTTCAGGCGCAAAAAATGCTGCACTACCAATTCTGTTCGCTGCTATCCTTGCCGAAGAGCCAGTAGAATTAACCAATGTTCCTAAGCTAAAAGATATTGATACCACCATTAAGTTACTTAATCGTTTAGGTACTAAAGTCGAACGCAACGGCTCTGTTTTTGTTGATGCTCGTCATATCAACGAATTTTGTGCCCCCTATGAATTAGTTAAAACGATGCGTGCCTCTATTTGGGCATTAGGGCCATTAGTTGCACGTTTCGGACGTGGTCAGGTTTCTTTGCCGGGTGGTTGTGCGATTGGTGCGCGCCCAGTTGATCTGCATATTACAGGTTTAGAGCAGCTTGGTGCGGAAATTACGCTGGATGAAGGTTATGTGAAAGCGCGTGTTGATGGTCGCTTAAAAGGGGCACATATTGTAATGGATAAAGTGAGCGTAGGTGCCACTATTACCATTATGACTGCCGCTGTTTTAGCAGAAGGTAAAACCATTATTGAAAACGCGGCGAGAGAGCCAGAAATTGAAGATACCGCGAATTTTCTTAATACCTTAGGCGCAAAAATCAGTGGTGCAGGCACCGATAGCATTACTATTGAAGGGGTCGAACGCCTTGGTGGGGGAACCTATCAAATTTTACCAGACCGTATTGAAACGGGGACATTCTTAGTCGCGGCGGCGGTTTCTCGTGGTCGTGTTGTTTGTCGCAATGCTAAGCCAGATACGCTTGATGCGGTATTAGCTAAATTACGTGAAGCGGGTGCTGATATTGAAACGGGCGAAGACTGGATAAGCCTTGATATGCATGGTAAACGTCCTAAAGCGGTGACTCTGCGTACGGCACCACATCCTGGTTTCCCAACCGATATGCAAGCTCAGTTTAGTCTTTTAAATCTTGTGGCTGATGGAGCAGGAATGATCACTGAAACGATTTTTGAAAATCGTTTTATGCATATTCCTGAACTTATCCGTATGGGGGCTCATGCTGAAATCGAAAGCAATACTGTACTTTGTCATGGTGTTGATAAGCTTTCAGGCGCTCAAGTGATGGCTACCGATTTACGTGCTTCTGCCAGCTTAGTATTAGCCGGTTGCATTGCGGAAGGTACGACGATTGTTGATCGTATCTATCATATCGACCGTGGCTATGAAAATATTGAAGCCAAATTACAGGGTTTAGGGGCTAAAATCGAACGTCTACATTCTAATGACTAATTAAGTTTAGTTACCCTGTTATCGTGATTAAAAACCATAGCACTTTATTGGTGCTATGGTTTTTTTGTATTTCTTCTGTTTAATAATGCAACAGAATAAGATAATTCATAAGGTAATTCTTTGATAGCAAGATACAGTAAAGAAAGTCAGCCTGTGTTAGATAACTCTTTATTAACCGCTTATCAATAAAAAAGGAAAAAACGCTATGCAGGTCACAAGGAAACAAGAGCGTGTTATTCGTCAAGCACTTGATCATTGGCAACAATCTGGTGAGCTATCAGCACAACAGCATCAACAACTAGAAAGTACATTACAACGCCTTCCCTTTGATTGGAAAAGATTGAGTCGCTATGCTTTTTGGATAGCTATTGCCTGCTTAATTATTGCTGCCGTTAACCTTTTTAGTGATACCGCGTTAATTCATTATCTTATCGAATTATTTAGTATTTCTGAGATTATGCGTGTGGTATTTCCTGCACTTATTGCTGGTATGTTTTATTTTTGGGGCTTTAAACGCCAACGCAAAGAAATACTATGGCATTACAGTACTGAGTTTATTCTCTTTTTAGGGATATTATTTACGGCGGTTTTTCTTTGGCAACTCGGTGAGTTGTTAGATGATGGTAGTGGTAATATTGCGCCACTTCTTTTAATGGGTTGCATTATTTATGCTGTGATTGGCTTTATCAGTCGCTCTTCATTAGTGTGGTTATTTTTCTTATTAATGTTGGGCAATTGGTTTGGTGCAAAAACGGGTTATATGTCCGGTTGGGGCGCTTATTGGCTAGGCATGAATTATCCTATTCGTTTTGTGTTATTTGGCTCTGTATTATTAGCTGGATGCTATTTTTTGCAAAATATTTTAATGCGCCGTCGCTTATTTTTTATGACAAAGATAATGGGACTGTCTTATCTCTTTATTGCGTTGTGGATCATGTCTATTTTTGGTAATTACGATCCGGATACGTGGTATTACATTTCAAGTGTGCAGTTATTACCTTGGGCTTTATTATTTGCTGTTGTTGCTGTCATTTGTATTTATATCAGTTTAAAAACCGATGATGGCATGTTGAGAGGCTTTGGACTAACATTCCTTGGTATCAATCTTTATACCCGCTTTTTTGAATATTTCTGGAATAGCTTACATAGTGCAATTTTCTTTTTTATTTTGGCTATTTCACTGATTTTTATTGGACGTAAAGCAGAAAAAATTTGGCATGCCATTGAAAATAGCCGCATGGTAAATAAGCAATAATGTTGTGAATAACAAGGTAACTCGTGAAAGTTAGCTATGGCTATGACTCTGGCTGATATTCTGAAATTGTGACATCAACATTTATTTCATTACCATCACGTAATAAGGTTACCGGTAAAACGGTACCAGGACGTGTTTCTGCAATATAGTCCATCATCTCCATAGCTGATTTAGCCGGAGCATGGTCGATACTTAAAATAATATCGCCAATTTTCATTCCCGCTTTATCAGCAGGACTATTGGGCGTAATGCGGAAGATACGTAATCCTTGGATCTGTTTAATATCGGTATTTGAAGAGCGAATTTTAGGTAGCTCTTTCGCGGTAATACCAATAAAACCACGAATAACTCGCCCATCACGGATAAGCTTATTCATAATTTTTACGGCTAATTGTGTTGGAATAGCAAAGCCAAGTCCTTCCGCACTGGGGCGATAGCCATTGTAGGTGCCTGAATCAAAGGTCATGGTATTAATACCCACTAACTCACCTTCAGTATTAATCAGTGCCCCCCCTGAATTTCCTTCATTAATTGACGCATCGGTTTGAAGGAAGTTTTGGTAACGTGTTGGGCTTAAGCCGACACGTCCTGTGGCACTAATAATACCTTGTGTGATCGTTTGCCCAATATTAAATGGGTTACCAATGGCTAAAACGACGTCACCCACATGAGAAATACGCTTACTATTGATGGGGATGGTGGGTAATTTTTCTGCATCAACTTTTAACACTGCAAGATCGGTTAAGGGATCTGAGCCAATCAATAACCCTTCGTAGAGATCACCATTTTGCAAAGCCACAATAATTTGATCTGCATTATTAATAACGTGCTGATTGGTAAGAATATAGCCCCGCGGATCCATAATCACCCCCGCACCTAGCGAGGTAAGCTCGCGCCCTTCTTGAGAAAAGCTTCCCATTGTGCTGCTGTAGACATTAACTACCGCAGGTGCCGCACGGCGCACGGCTTTGTTATAGCTAAATGGGGCATTAAGAAAATCACCATTAATCAGGTGTTCAATAAAGATAGGGCGGATAGAAGGTACCGCAACCAAAAGAATGGCAGCTGTTAAAACACCAATCAAGGTAGATCGCAGTAGCTTGCTTAACATAAAAATCCTGTATTTATGTTTGAATAAGAGGATAGCGTCGTAAGTGTCATGAGAATAGCACAGTTTCGCTTTTGAAAGGATATGTCAGCGTAGAAAATCGTTTTTTAGTGATATGAAAGCAAGAAAAAAACCCTATTACCGAAGTAATAGGGCTGAAAGGAACAAATAAATTAGATACAAGTAAGTGGGGTTTAACGCGAGCTGTTACGTAACAGAAGATAAATTTCTTCGTTGCCACGTTTAATGTTTAATGCAAGAACCGGTGGTTTAGCATCGATGGTTTTACGTAAGTCACCTAAGGAGCCAATTGGCATATTGTTGATACCAATAATAAGGTCGCCTTTTTGTAAGCCCGATGCTGCTGCCGCTGAGCCTTTCTCCACAGAATCTACAGCAACCGCTTTAACTTGTTTGTTAACATAGTTACTGAGCGTTGCCCCTTGAAGTGCGGGAGAGAAGTTATCCGCTCGCGTTGCATCTGCTGATTGTTTCTCTAGTGTAACTTTGACATCCATTGGTTTTCCTTGGCGGATCAAACCAATCAGGATCTCTTTACCTGGTGGTGTTGTACCAACTTTTGCTCTTAATTCAGCAAAGCTATTAATGCGTTTACCATCAATAGAAATAAGGACATCACCTGGTTTGATACCGGCTTTAGCTGCGGAAGAGTCCGCCAATACTTCACTGACAAAAGCACCGCGTTGGGCATCAATTTTAAAGGATTTCGCTAAATCAGCATTCATTTCAGTACCGCGAATACCTAAAATACCGCGTTTCACTTCACCATGTGTAATCAGTTGTTGGCTGAGATCACGCGCCATATTACTTGGGATCGCGAAACCAATACCAATATTGCCACCACCTGGTGCTAAAATTGCGGTATTAATACCGATAAGTTCACCATTGAGATTAACTAAAGCACCACCAGAGTTACCACGGTTAATTGATGCATCAGTTTGAATAAAGTTTTCTAACCCTTCCAGATTTAAACCACTACGACCTAAGGCTGAAATAATACCGGAAGTCGCGGTTTGGCCTAAACCAAATGGATTACCCACAGCAACCGCAAAGTCACCAACACGTAATTTATCCGAGTCAGTCATTTTAATGGCGGTTAAGTTATTGGGTTTCTCAATTTGTAGTAGGGCGATATCTGTTTGTGGATCGCTACCAATTAATTTGGCGTCAAATTCACGGCCATCATTAATTTGGAGTTGAATTTTATCGGCTCCATCAACAACGTGATTATTGGTTAATACATAACCTTTTTCAGCATCAATAATCACCCCTGAACCTAAGCCTTCAAAAGGGCGGATGCTTTGTTGTTGTGAAGGAAAATTTGGACCAAAGAAAAATTTAAACTCTTCTGGAACCTGCTGGCTTTGCACTCGAGTTCCAGAAACATGCACACTGACCACAGCGGGCAAGACTTTTTCTAGCATCGGAGCCAAGCTAGGTAGTTGTTCTCCAGATGGCATTACCGAAGGCAGGGCAGCCATACTGGTTGCCGGGAGAGTAGAGAGTGATAAACCAACACTCATCGCTAATGCGCTAAGTAGTAATTTTCTTTTTTTAGTCAACATGAATATTAGTCTCTTGATATTGTTATCAAAAATATTTATTGCTCAATATGAGCTCGATGTTACTAAGACATATAGAAATAAAGGAAAGTTCATTGGTAAGCTATCAGTAGGGCTTTCTTTTACATGGATTTACAAGACAATAGCTATCTTTAAACCGTCCTATTAAATCATTAACTTTTTACAAAATAATATAAAATAAACGCCACAATAGTTGTGGCGTTTGTGTGTTAATCATCTTTTTTATCGGTAGGTCTAAATAATCCAGATGCCCCTTCGGAATAATCCCGTGGCGGCATTTTGATCGGGGATTGATCATTGGCTGCCTCTGATTCACTTAACCGATAATTAAATGGGTTATCTTGAACAGGCATGTCTGGCATTAACTCATTGGAGCTTTTTGCCATGTGTTGATAAAGTTGGCGGTAGTCTTTCGCCATATTGTCCAGTAGTTCAGCACTTCGAGCAAAGTGGCTGACAAGCTCGTTGCGATATGTATCAAGTTCTTCTTTTTTAGTATCTAATTCTGCTTTTATAGCATCTTGTTGGCGCATGGTTTTATTACCATAACGCATTGCCAGTGCGCCGATAATAAGACCAACAACTAATCCAATCAGTGCATAAACCCAAACCATGGCAACTCCTTTTCATCTAATAGTGAGGACGATGGATTCTTATAACATCATAACCGCTAAAAGGCATGGGTGGAATAATATCCTTAAGCTTAATATGAAAATTCCTGTGTTACATCGATGTTAAAACAATTCTTACTGCTTATAATAGAGGCATTCGCAAGGTATTTACTTATGTCAAAATTTTAAGGATAAGAGAGCATCCATGACCGTTAGCACGCCATTATCACTTTATGAAACCGCGTTACAGCAGGGGGATTATCAACCTGATGAGGTTCAGCGACAAACCGTTCTCCATCTGCAACAGTTATACCATGCATTATTAAACCGGACATCACCAGAAAAAAGTTCTATTACTCAGCGGTTGTTAGGAAAGTTTCGTGCGAAAAAAAGCGCAATTGTCCCTGAGCGTGGTGTTTATATGTGGGGAGGGGTTGGGCGAGGTAAAACCTGGTTGATGGATATGTTCTATCAAAGCTTACCCACAGAACGAAAACTGCGTCTGCACTTTCACCGCTTTATGTTACGGGTGCAAGATGAATTAAAAGGCTTACAAGGGCAAGAAAATCCACTGGATATCATTGCTGACGGCTTTAAAGCGCAAACCGATGTACTCTGTTTTGATGAGTTCTTTGTTTCAGATATTACTGATGCGATGATTTTAGGAACATTACTTGAAGCGTTATTTGCCAGAGGTATTACTTTAGTGGCGACATCTAATATTCCCCCTGATGATCTCTATCGCAATGGACTACAACGCGCACGTTTTTTACCTGCTATAGAACAAATAAAAAACCATTGTGAAATTTTGAATGTTGATGCGGGGATTGATTATCGCTTAAGAACATTAACTCAAGCCCATCTATTTTTATCTCCATTAACAGAGCATAACCGCCAGCAGATGGATAAAATTTTTACTCAGCTTGCCAGCAGTAGTGAAGTTGTGTTCGCGCCGACATTAACCATTAATCATCGTCCAATGGTAATGAGAAAAGTGGCTAATGGTGTACTGGCGGTTAATTTTGATACGTTATGTGTACAAGCGCGGAGTCAACTTGATTATATTGAATTATCAAAGCACTATCATACAGTATTGCTTTATGAAATGGTGCAGATGGGGAGTAGAAATGAAGATGTTGCCCGTCGTTTCTTAGCATTGGTTGATGAGTTCTATGAGCGTAAGGTGAAACTAATTATTAATGCTGATGTTGAGATGAGCGAGATTTATCAAGGGCAATTTTTACGTTTTGAATACCAACGTTGTTTATCGCGTTTGCAAGAAATGCAAAGTGAAGAGTATCTTTCACAGCCTCATCTCGCTTAATTGTTAAAGAAACTCTGTTTTGATTATGGTAGGATGGCGCTCATTGTAACGCTTGATGCTATTGATTGTTATAAAAATGGCAAAACGGTACTTATTAAGTGATTACAATCGCTTTGGCAAGGGAGAATGCTTCTCTTCAGGTGGTAATAGTTGATGACAGAGATGGCGAGTAGGCTAACAAAAATAGCGCCATAAGGTATTTTTTGCTGAAATATTGAAAAAGAATCCAATTGTTTTTCAATTATGACTCGATTTTTTTTTCTGACTTCTCTATAATCTTGCGACCCCACGTTGCAGCAAGTTTTTTATTTCCCAAAAAACTCGCATTTTAGAGTCAGCAGTGCTACTCGAAGGGGTAGGTTTGCTGGACACAAGAGTCGTGTGAACCTCAATAGCATTTGAACCGAGTGTTCACCAACGTGTAACTAAACATTGGGTAATTTTCAATAATGAAAACTTTTACAGCTAAACCAGAAACCGTAAAACGCGACTGGTATGTTGTTGATGCAGACGGCAAAACTTTAGGTCGTTTAGCAACTGAAATCGCACGCCGTTTACGCGGTAAACATAAAGCGGAATACACTCCGCACGTTGATACTGGTGACTACATCATCGTTTTAAACGCTGAGAAAGTAGCGGTAACTGGTCATAAACGTACTGACAAAGTTTACTACCGTCATACTGGTCACGTAGGTGGTATCAAGCAAGCGACTTTCGAAGAGATGATCGCCCGTAGTCCTGAGCGTGTAATCGAAATCGCGGTAAAAGGCATGCTGCCAAAAGGGCCTCTGGGTCGTGCTATGTACCGTAAACTGAAAGTTTACGCAGGCGCTGAGCACAACCACGCGGCACAACAACCGCAAGTTCTGGACATTTAATCGGGATAATAGGCAATGGCTGATAATCAATACTACGGCACAGGTCGCCGCAAAAGTTCTTCCGCACGTGTCTTCATTAAGCCAGGTAGCGGTAATATCGTAATCAACAAACGTAGCCTTGAAGTTTACTTCGGCCGCGAAACAGCACGTATGGTTGTTCGTCAACCGCTGGAATTAGTTGATATGCTTGGTAAACTGGATTTATATATCACTGTTAAAGGTGGTGGTATCTCTGGTCAAGCAGGTGCGATTCGTCACGGTATCACTCGTGCACTGATGGAGTACGATGAGACTCTACGTTCTGATCTGCGTAAAGCTGGTTTCGTTACCCGTGATGCGCGTTCTGTTGAACGTAAAAAAGTGGGTCTGCGCAAAGCACGTCGTCGTCCACAGTTCTCAAAACGTTAATTTGTTATCTTTTAGATATCAATTTGATGTTGAAAAACCCGTCTTTACAGGCGGGTTTTTTTATTTTTAAAATTGTTTTGAAAATGTGGTGTTGTGGCCGAAAAAAGCATGGATTAAAAGCAGATCAAAAATACGTTTTTTTAGAGTTTAATCCTTAATATCTTTTTTTTATGATATTATAAACTTAGTTTTTGTGTATATTAGCAGATTGAATTGAATTATTCGCATTGTTCACCCTAAGTGACATGAAATCTGATAGAATAGCCTGCTTTAGTGTCTTTCTTTCGACGATTTCTTAATGCTGCATGCTGCCTATGGCCATTTTACTGTGGTTAATGTCCATAAAGAATTTGACAGTCATACCAAAACTATTATGACAAATTGATATTGTGATTGTTTTGGTATTGCTTGATTATGATATGTGCCGCAAAGACAAACGGTTTTTTGAACCTGTAAAATACAATTATCTTAGGATAAGACTATTATGCAGGTGGTACTCAATGTCGTACTCAATGAAGTTAAGTTATTTATAACTTTTTAAGTTAACGGCATGAGTGCGTTTGTCTTGTAGGAATGGGGGAATGGAAGATGCATAAGCATGTTTGTTCCTTTAATTGATTAACTTGGAGGTTTTCATGGCTGTCGCTGCCAACAAACGTTCGGTAATGACTTTGTTTTCCGGTCCGACTGATATTTTCAGCCATCAGGTCAGAATTGTCCTTGCGGAGAAAGGTGTCAGTGTTGAAATTGAACAGGTTGAAGCTGGTAATCTTCCACAAGATCTTATCGATCTTAACCCGTACCAGAGTGTGCCGACTTTGGTCGATCGTGAACTGACTTTATATGATTCACGTATTATTATGGAATATCTTGATGAACGCTTCCCTCATCCTCCTTTGATGCCAGTGTATCCTGTTGCTCGTGGTAGTAGCCGTTTAATGATGCATCGCATTGAACAAGATTGGTACTCTTTAATGAATGTTATTGAAAAGGGTAACGATCAACAAGCTAATGCAGCACGTAAACAACTCGCCGAAGAGCTATTGGCGGTATCTCCGGTATTTAAAGAATACCCTTATTTTATGAGTGAAGAGTTTAGCTTAGTGGATTGCTACCTAGCTCCTCTCTTATGGCGTTTACCTGTATTAGGCGTGGATTTAAGCGGTGCAGGTGCGAAAGATGTACAAATTTATATGCAACGTGTTTTTGAGCGGGATTCTTTCCTTGCGTCATTAACCGAAGCAGAGCGCGAAATGCGTTTACCTTCAAGAGGATAATAGAGCATGGAGATTAAGGATATGTCTCCGCGCCGTCCGCATTTATTGCGTGCGCATTATGATTGGATCCTTGAAAACGAGTTAACCCCCCACTTAGTGGTAGATGTTAATGTCGTGGGTGTTCAAGTCCCTATGGAATATGCGCACGATGGTCAAATCGTACTAAATATTTCTCCTTTTGCGGTAAGTCATCTTGAATTGATGCCGCATCAGGTACTATTTAGTGCAAGCTTTGGTGGTGTACCTCGTAAAGTGCGCGTACCTATGGCGGCTGTAATAGCAATATATGCGCGAGAAAATGGTGCGGGTATGATGTTTGAGCCAGAGCCAGCCTATGAGGAAGGTTATACACCATCATTGGTGGATGATGAGCAGCAAGACGGCAGTTCAGCTTCGGCCACTGAAGGATTGTCTTTAGTGAAAGATGAGACACAGGTTGAAAACCCATCTTCTCCAGATGATGATCCTGAACCTCCTCGCCCAACAGGTCGCCCATCATTGCGTGTAGTGAAATAAATAACGTTTTTATTTTCATTGCATAAAGCCCAGTTAAATACTGGGCTTTTTTATATCTATTTGATTTTTCAATTAACGCTATTTTTGCACTAGCAAACTAATAGCCGTAAATAAATATTGACCAATCTCAGGTGTCATCCATGTACCTTTAGCGATTTCATGATCAGTTTGATAAATGGTACGGATCTTGGCCTGAATATCACTATCACCCTGTGTAAACTGATTGAACATATTTAGCCACATCTTAGCGAGGTTTTGCACCTGCTCTGAATCTGCTTTTTCTCCGCAAGTGAGTGCATTATATAATCCAGAAATAAGCTCAGGCCAGACACTGCCAGCATCAAAATAGTGCTGATGTACTACGGCAAATTGTTCTGGAGTCAGATGAGGTTTAAAAACAGATAATTGATATTCGCTAAAGCCTTTAGCAACAAAATCTATCATCTGTTTAGTAATACCGGTAGCCGTCGCAAACTTATCATCAGAAATATGCATTTTATTTAAACGGACAAAAAAGTCGGGATTTCCCCCAGTATCTTGCTCTAAAGCTATCATCCACTCTCTTGAAACTTGCATGGCTTCATTTGAATCGGCAGATTTACCTTGTTTAATCAAATTATTGACGGTTGAAATACGCTGTTGCCATGCTTGGCTTTTTAGTGTGTGCGCAGTATAGAGGGGTAACTGCGCTAATTCAGAATAAGTAAAATATTTATCGTACATAGACATCATCTCCAATAAAGAAAACCAGTCATGTTGCGTAAATGGAGTGCCTGTTTGTATTTGTTGTTGAACATGCTCTAGCTGATAACGCAATTTGGCAATTTGTTGCATTTGCGTGGTTAATTGGCTAATGCGCTCTTCAATTAAACAAGCTATCTCTGCACTATGACCATTAAGAATATGACCGATGTCTTTCAGTTTGACGCCAATTTGACGTAGCATTTGAATTTGCGTTAATCGCTCTATGCTTTTCATATCATAGAGTCGATAACCTGCATCGGTTCTTGCAGTCGGTTGCAATAAACCTATCTCTTCATAATGATGGAGAGTACGGACTGTTAATCCCGTCTTTTTAGCGATCTCTCCTACTTGAAATAGCATATCTTCACCTCCTGTATGTCATGCAGGTTAAAACCTCACGTAACGTAAGGGTCAATAGGTTAATTTAAATTTTTTTGTACGATAAAACAGCATAAAAAAACGCCCTATAGTGATATAGAGCGTTTTAATGAGTCAATTAAATAAAAGAGATTATTTCAGTAATTCTTCTAAACAACCCGTGTAAAGATTTACCGCAGTCATCAGTTGTTGTTCATCAAAATCAAAGCCTGCTTGGTGATGTCCGGCTGTTCTATCGGCACCAACAATAAAGTAAAGAGATTTACCACCACAGCGTTGTACTCGTTTTGCTAACACCGTTGCATCTTCACTTCCGCCGAATGGACGGGTTGGGATCGCAGTGAGTTCTGGGTGTTTACCCACCACTTTGGCCATCACATCAATCAGTTCTTGGTCATTGGTTAAATCAACCGCTTCCCCCATCACTTCGCTTTCCATTTCTAATTGGAAGCTATGTGCGGCACCTTCTGCCATACGTACAGCATTGGCAGCCATAAAGCTATTGATCTCTTCATTCTCACCACGCACTTCGATTTGCATTTCGGCATTGGCAGGAGTGACGTTACGACCTTCACCAGCTTTTAATACCCCAATATTAATACGAGACATCCCCTTACCATGGCGAGAGATCCCCAGCATTTGTGTTGCAGCATGGCAAGCACCTGCTAATGCGTTACGACCTAGCTCTGGCTCTGCCCCCGCATGAGAAGGCGTACCTTTAAAACGGAAATCATATTTAGTGGTACATAAAAAATGTGTTGGATTAAGAACGATTTCACCACTATTGGCGATAAAGCCTAAGTGTGAGCCTAAGAAGTAATTTGCATCATCAGCAATGCCACTTTCTGCCATTGCTCTTGCACCACGAACGCCTTCTTCAGCGGGTTGGAATAAAATTTTTACTTTACCGCTCACTTTATCTTTATTGTCGACTAACCAGTGAGCAACCCCTAAACCAATAGTAATATGACCATCATGACCACAAGCATGCATTTCGCCTGGATGACAAGAGGCGAAATTTTCTACCTGTGGACGATGTTGAGTCTCTGTTGTTTCTGTTACCCCAACACAGTCAATATCAAAACGTAGTGCAACAGTAGGCCCTGGTTTGCCACTATCGAAAATAGCGACACAACCCGTAAGCTCTTGCATTTCATCAAGCAGTGCTTCGTCAACATGGTGTTTTCTTGCTACCGCCAATCCTTTTTCAACCACTTGACGACGGCGTCCAAAAGCAAAGTCTTGGTTAATAACTTCAGGGCCGACTTTAACTTCTAATCCTAAGCCACGTAGCACTTTGACGATTTTGGCAGTGGTTAAAAATTCAGACCAGCCAATTTCAGGGTATTGGTGAAATTCGCGACGCCATTTAATTAATTGTTCTAGTGAAACTGACATAATCATTTCTCCACTTATAACATGAATAACGCAACAGCGATGACGCCGATAATCATACCCGGTGCAGTACGTTTTGCGATTTCCATAGGGTTGATATTGGCAAGACCAGCACAAACAATGGCTGCCCCTGCTAATGGTGACATTGTACGACCTAATGCGCCTGATAATGCTGCTGCCATACCCATGTCAGGAATTTCATAACCAAATTGTGCAGCGTGTGGTGTGACGGTTTCGTTGAAAGCAAATGCTGCAGCATCACCAGAGCCAGTAATAATCCCCATTAAGAATGGCCCTAATGTACCACCCCAACGGGCAAATTCAGGTGAGTGAGTTAAGAAGTTGATAAAGGCATCAATCAGACCTGATGCTTTTAGACCGGCTGCAAATACGGCTGCTGCGATAATGATCCCCAGTACATCCCCATAAGCATTACCCATCCCTTTAAAGAACTCTTTAGTAATTTGAGCCGGATTGGTTAATGTGATGATCAGTGCATAAATGGCACCAATTAACATTGCTGCTGGCACAGATAGTTTAAAAGTACTAAATGTTTCGAAGAAAGGCAGTATTAATAGAATTAATGGGATAAAAGGCGCAGTTGCATATAAATAATTAGGGCGTACTGCTTCTGGTGTTGCTTGAGAAGATGAGTTGGCGACATCTGTGGCTACAGAAGAAACTTTAAACTCTTTTTTCACTAAAGCGACAACAGCGAGTGAAACTGCTGCTATTGCTCCTGCCATTAAACTATATGGGCTATGGCGAGCAATTAAATCGACGACTTCCATATTGGCCATATTCGCCACAAAAGCGTTATGTGACATACCAGGGCTTAACATGGAACCGATAGTACCACATAACACCGCACCACCTGCGATTGCGGGGTGAATACGTGCCGCGATTAATAACGGAATAAGTGTTGCACCAACGGCCGCTGCACATCCGGCTGCTGATGGGATCGCAATATTAATAAAATAAGTGACGATCACTGTTGCTGGAATAAGAAAGAAACCAAGACGAGTCAGGACTTTTGATAAAACATGGACTAAGTGCATATCGCACTTGGTGTATTTCATCACGTAGGCAAAACCCATACTTGAACAGATAGCTTGAATTAATGATGATGAAACCATGCGATCACTAAATGCAGTGAAAGCATCAAGCGGTGTCAGACTTAAAATACATAACAATAAGCCGGCACCGATCAATACCATACGGGTTTCATATTTTTTTATTAGCAAATAGACCGTTACGATAATAACGGCTACGGCTATAAGTTGCATCACCATGGTGATCCCCTAGTTAATTATGACAATGTGCTTAATGAATAAAATAACCCAATATCAATAAGTTATATTTTTCGGTAAAGTTATCAGGTAATTCCATTATGAAGTTGCTAGGCTGACAATATTTGATTGTTATCAAGTTTGCGCACTGAAATAAAATCTATTTTTTTAGACTGTGATGTTATTAACAATTGCAGTCAAATAATGATGGACAAAAATTAGCGTAAAAGTTAAATAAAAACAGATAAAGTAAAAATTAGGAAAATAAATTAAATTAACTATAGAGCATAGATGTTATTTTTATACAAAATAAAACAGCTATTTTTTGTAGAAAGGTGTTGGAGGAAATTATTATTAAACAATAATGAGAATAATTATTAAAATAGTTGTTTTTAGGAGGGGATAATTAATATTTATAATAGTTAAAAATAAATTACCCCATTTTAATAAAACAGGGTAATTTATAAATAAAATTGTATTGTTACTATTTTAGTATTAAAGATAAGTAATATTGAATATTGCTAACTTTAACAAGATAAATAACGCAAGATCCCTTCCGCTGCTTCTCTTCCTTGTGCTATCGCGGTGACCACCAGATCGGAGCCTCTTACAATATCACCTCCAGCAAACACCTTAGGATTGGTCGTTTGCAAAGGTAATAGTGGATCATCATTAATAATAATTCTACCCGATGATGCGTATTGAATATTATTTTCATCTAACCACGGATAGTGTGCAGGTTTAAAACCAAATGCAAGAATAACCGCATCTGCGGATAATATATGTTCGCTGCCTTCTATATATTTTAATTCCCCGTTGGTTTGTGTTTTTATTACACGAACACCGATGACGTTATTATTAGCATCTACTTCAATATCAAGGGGTTGGCGATTAAATAAAAATTCGCCACCTTCTTCTTTGGCATTTTTTACTTCACGTTTAGAGCCGGGCATATTATTTTCATCGCGACGATAAACACAAGTTACTTTAGTGGCACCTTGGCGGATCGCGGTTCGTACACAATCCATCGCCGTATCCCCACCCCCTAGCACCACCACGTGCTTTTTATTGAGGTCGATATAAGGTGATTGGGGATCTTCTGCATAACCCATTAAATGGCGAGTATTACCAATTAAATAAGGTAAGGCATTATAAACCCCCATTGCGTTCTCATGGGCAAAATGACCACTCAAACTTTGATAAGTACCCAAGCCAAGGAAAACAGCATCATATTGCTCCGTCAGTGTTTTTAGTGAGATATCTTTGCCTATTTCTGTATTAAGACAAAAGGTTATTCCCATTTCGCTAAATAACTCGCGTCGTCTTACCATCAGCGATTTTTCAAGTTTAAAAGAGGGAATACCGAAAGTGAGTAATCCACCGATTTCAGGGTGTTTATCATAGACTACGGGTTTTACTCCTTGGCGGATCAGCACATCAGCACAAGCCAATCCCGCAGGGCCTGCACCAATAATGGCGACTTTTTTATCTGTCATGGTGACTTGAGACAGGGAAGGGCGCCAGCCCAGCGCAAAGGCGGTATCATTGATATAGCGTTCTATATTACCAATAGTGACCGCACCAAATTCATCATTTAACGTACAAGCGCCTTCGCATAATCGGTCTTGTGGACAAACACGACCACAGATTTCCGGTAAGCTATTGGTTTGATGAGAAAGCTCTGCTGCTTCTATTATTCGTCCTTCATTGGCTAATTTTAGCCAATTAGGGATATAGTTATGCACCGGGCATTTCCATTCACAATAAGGATTACCACAGTCTAAACAGCGATCGGCTTGTGCAGAGGCTTGCTCAGCAGAAAATGCCTCATAAATCTCGACAAACTCAATTTTACGCACAGCTAACGGTTTTTTAGTCGGTTCAACGCGATTTAAGTCGATAAATTGATACACATTCTGACCCATCATTTTTCTCCTATTGTGCCTGAACGCGTAATTCAGCGACTGAACGGCGAGGATGACCTAATAAGGCATGAACATCACTCGATTTAGGTTTGACTAATTTAAAGTGTTGTGACCAATATTCCCATTGAGAAAGTAGTCTTTCTCCTTGTTGGGAGCCAGTTAGCCGTACATGCTCTGCGATCATACCGCGAAGATGCTCTGCCAAAATCGCATAATTAGCCACGGGAAGAAGCTCAATAGAGGCGTTATTGATCCGTTGTGATAGTGTGGTATCTTCATCTAACAGATAGGCAAAGCCCCCCGTCATCCCTGCACCAAAGTTAATCCCTGTTTTACCAAGAATACAGACAATACCGCCGGTCATATATTCGCAGCCATTATCCCCAACCCCTTCAATAACCGCAATGGCGCCAGAGTTTCTGACTGCAAAACGTTCACCCGCTAATCCAGATGCATAGAGTTTTCCACCTGTTGCGCCATATAAACAGGTATTTCCCATAATCGTGGTCTGATGGGCTTTAAAGGCAGAACCGACTGGCGGTGAAATAACAATGCGTCCACCCGCCATGCCTTTCCCGACATAATCATTGGCATCACCCACTAAGGTTAATTCCACCCCTTGCGCATTCCAAACGCCAAAACTTTGACCAGCAGTACCCGTAAAGTGAAGTTTTATTGGTGTAGCAGATAAACCACTTTCACCATAGGTTTTGGCAATGATCCCGGATAACGTGGCTCCCACTGAACGGTCTGTGTTACGAATGGAAAAATAGTGGGTTTGGCTTATCTTTTGTTCGACGCCCGTGATGGTTTGCGCAACAATACGTTGATTTAATTCTCCTTTATCATAAGTATCATTGTGCTCCTGACAATAGAGCGCTTTACCTGTAGGAGAGGTCGCGGTTTCTAATAATCCTGTGAGTGATAATTTTTGCTGCTTACTGGTTATCCCCTCTAAGCAAGAAAGCAAGTCCGTTCTGCCGATTAAATCGGTTATTTTCCTTACGCCAAGTTGTGCCATAAGCTCACGGGTTTCTTGGGCAATAAAACGGAAATAGTTGATAACGCGCTCAGGTAAACCATGAAAATGTTGGCGGCGTAGGGTTTCATCTTGGGTTGCAACCCCCATAGCGCAATTATTTAAATGGCAAATTCGCAGATATTTACAGCCTAACGCCACCATTGGCCCGGTACCGAAACCAAAACTTTCAGCCCCTAAAATGGCCGCTTTTATAATATCAACCCCCGTTTTTAATCCACCATCAACTTGTAAGCGCACTTTATGACGCAGATTGTTGGCAACTAATGCTTGTTGCGTTTCTACTAGCCCTAGTTCCCAAGGGCTACCTGCATATTTAACTGACGTTAATGGGCTGGCACCAGTACCGCCGTCATAACCTGCAATAGTAATTAAGTCTGCATAAGCTTTAGCGACTCCGGTGGCGATTGTACCAACACCCGGCTCAGAGACCAGTTTGACAGAAATAAGCGCACGGGGATTAATCTGTTTTAAATCGAAAATCAGTTGTGCTAAATCTTCAATAGAGTAGATATCATGATGGGGAGGCGGGGAAATCAGTGTGACGCCCGGTACGGCATAACGCAGTTGCGCAATATAAGGCGTGACTTTATCACCGGGTAACTGGCCACCTTCACCGGGTTTTGCCCCTTGTGCCACTTTGATTTGTAATACATCCGCACTCATTAGATAAGACGGCGTGACACCGAAACGACCTGAAGCTATCTGTTTGATACGCGAAACTTTGTTGGTGTTGTAGCGTGCCGGATCTTCACCACCTTCTCCAGAGTTTGAAAATCCGCCTAAGGTATTCATTGCTTGCGCAAGGGCTTCATGGGCTTCTTTACTTAATGCACCAATTGACATCGCCGCAGTATCAAAGCGTTTAAACAGTTCACTTTCTGCTTCGACATCTTCAATTGCAATAGGGGTTGTGTCATTGAGAGCTAATAGATCACGTAAGGTGGTAATAGGGCGTTGTTGCACTAATTGGGAATAATGTTGGTAATCAGCATAGTCACCACTATTTACCGCTTTTTGCAACGCTTGAACCACATCAGGATTATAGGCGTGATATTCTCCTTGATGGGTATATTTTAATAACCCACCAGCGTCTAGAGGATAGCGAGTTAGCCAAGCACGTTTGGATAGATTAAATAAGTCTTGTTCAAAATCGCTAAAATCTGCACCGTTAATACGATTATCAACCCCATCGAAGCAACGTTTAACGACATTATCATGCAACCCTACGGCTTCAAATAGCTGTGAGCAACGGTAAGAGGCAACGGTGGAGATCCCCATTTTGGACATTATCTTATACAGACCTTTGTTGATCCCATTACGATAATTGAGCATGACTTGCGCATAAGTACCCGACAATATTTTTTTATCGACTCGTTGCGCTAAGGATTCATAAGCCAGGTAAGGGTAAATAGCGGTTGCGCCAAAACCTAATAGTACAGCGAAGTGGTGGGGATCACGGGCGCTTGCAGTTTCAACAATAATATTGGCATCACAGCGTAAATTATTATCTACCAAGGCTTTTTGTACCGCACCTACCGCCATAGGCGCAGGAATAGGTAATCGCGCTTGAGTGATATTTCTGTCGGATAAAACCAGTAATACTGCGCCACGATTAACCGCTTGTTGCGCCGTTTCACATAAGATGTGTAGTGCGGTTTCTAAATTATTTTCAGTCGGTTGATAGGTGATATCTAGCGTGATGGATGAATAATAAGGGCTTTCTTGATTGAGTAGTTGTTGAAAATCACTATAAAGCAAAATGGGTGATTTAAAACTGAGGCGATGGGCTTGTCCTTCCGCTTCACTAAAGACATTCATTTCGCGACCAATACAGGTTGCTAAAGACATCACATGCGCTTCTCTTAATGGATCAATCGGCGGATTGGTCACTTGCGCAAACTTTTGTCTAAAATAGTCATAAATTAAGCGTGGGCGCTGAGAAAGCACGGCAAAGGGCGTGTCATCTCCCATCGAGCCGGTGGCTTCCTGCCCATTTTCAGCCAGTACATGCAAAATCGTTTCCAGCTCTTCTTGGCTATAAGCGAACTGTTTTTGGTATGTCGCCAGTAAGCTATCATCAAAAGCGCGCTCTCCTGTCGCTTGTGGCTCAGGCAATTGCTCAAAAGGGATCAGGCGTTTAACGTTACGCTCCAACCAAAGTTTATACGGGTGTCGCCTTTTTAAATCTTCGTCAGTTTCAGCAGAATGTAAAATGCGACCTTGATAAGTATCTATTACCATTAGTTCGCCAGGGCCGACACGCCCTTTTTCTAGAACTTCATCAGGTTGATAATCCCAAATGCCAATTTCAGAAGCACAGGTAATAATATTATCGGTCGTGATAACATAGCGAGCTGGACGCAGGCCATTTCTATCGAGTGTACAGGCTGCATAGCGACCGTCAGATAACACGATCCCCG
Organism: Proteus sp. HMSC14B05; assembly: GCF_001808035.1. Taxonomy (NCBI): domain Bacteria; kingdom Pseudomonadati; phylum Pseudomonadota; class Gammaproteobacteria; order Enterobacterales; family Morganellaceae; genus Proteus; species Proteus sp. HMSC14B05. The sequence goes on from NZ_KV792000.1 coordinate 71,703, forward strand.
CAGGTCCATCCCAAGGCTCCATATGCATAGAGTTAAAATCAAAAAAAGCACGTAGATCATCATCCATTTGTGGATTATTTTGCCATGCGGGTGGCACTAATAGGCGCATAGCGCGGACAATATCCATCCCCCCATTAAGAAAGAGTTCGAGCATATTATCCAGTGAGCTTGAGTCTGAGCCACTCTCATTTACAAAAGGCGCTGCAGTTTGTAAATCGGGGATCAGCGGCGTATGAAATTTATAGGCTCTTGCTCTTGCCCATTGACGATTTCCGGTAATGGTATTGATTTCACCATTATGGGCAAGATAGCGAAAGGGCTGCGCAAGCGGCCATTTTGGGGTGGTATTGGTGGAAAAACGTTGATGAAAAAGACAGATGGACGATTCCATCCGTAAATCCGCTAAGTCAGTAAAAAAGCGAGGCAAATCAATTGCCATGCACAGCCCTTTATAGACAGTCACTAAATTAGAGAGGCTACAAATATAAAAATCATTATCGGTAATACGTTTTTCAATTCGGCGACGAGCGATAAATAAGCGGCGCTCAATATCATTAATACGCCATCCGGCAGGCGCATTGACAAAAATTTGTTCTATTGACGGTAAAGAAGAGAGGGCGATACTGCCTAAAATATCTGTGTTAGTTGGTACTTTACGCCAGCCAACGATAGAGAGTGTTTCTCGTTGCAATTCTTCTTCAACAATTTGACGGCACTGTGCAGCGATAGCATTATCTTGGCTTAGAAACAGCATGCCTACTGCGTAATTGTTCGCTAAATGCCAGCCATTTTCCTCGGCAATTAACTGAAAAAAACGCGTTGGTTTTTGTAATAATAACCCACAACCATCGCCGGTTTTTCCATCAGAAAGGATCGCGCCACGATGCTGCATACGGGCAAGGCCATGGATCGCATTTCTGACAATTTTATGGCTGGCTTTCCCCTCAATATGGGCTATTAACCCAAAACCACAATTCTCTTTTTCCGCTGTTTTTTGATAGAGCATAGTTTGCTTCCTACTCAGTTTATGGGCACCTCAAGAACGAGCGCAAAAGGAACGATTTTGTCTCAAGGGTGTAGGTAAATTTATGGGTGCTCATCGGGTGATGGTGTCTTTAGCTTTGCTATCTCGGTTTTTTATTTTGCTAAGCTACTAGTCAAATTATCGATAAATAAAAAACAGGTCAATCAGCAAGGATATTTGACTATAGCCAGCGTGATGAGCGTTTTTTTTCTTTAATTATTTGATAAATAAAAATATTATTTGAAAATTATTTCATTGGTTATGGGATAGTGAGTGTGAGCTATCTCACTTTTTTTATGGGGTTCTGCTTTATTGCATTCTTTGATGTTAGATAATGCCAGTGAATTTATCTTAATTATTAATCTATTTTAGTATTTTATTGTTTTTATACTTTTTATCTAAAAAAAGACAAATTGCATTTTTTAATTTCTCTCTTTGGTAAAGAATATAACTATTATTTATGTAATACCTCTATAAATTGTTTTTATAAATGCTCGCGGGGAAAAAGGAGGATCACTGATACAAAATAATGCAAAGGCAAGATACAAGGTGAAAAATCGTGTTTTGGCTACAATTTTCTGAATGTTCACCACTTCGTCAATGTATTTTTAAGGTATCATTCTCTAGATTCAATCTATTGGAGTTTTCAATGAAATTGCTCAAAGGGCTTGCCCAATATTATGTAGATTTAATGATGAGGCTAGGGTTAATCCGCTTCTCATTACTGTTAGCATCCGCATTGGTTGTATTAGCGATGGTCGTACAGATGGCCGTGACATTCCTACTTGCCGGTGATGTCACTAGTATCGATCTGGTACGCTCTATCTTCTTTGGTTTGATTATTACCCCTTGGGCTGTCTATTTTCTTTCCGTGGTGGTAGAGCAACTTGAAGAATCACGACGTCGTTTATCGCGGATGGTCGATAAATTAGGCGTAATGCGACAGCGAGACTTAGAGCTGAATTCACAATTAAAAGAGAATATTGAGCAATTAAATTTAGAGATCCAAGAGCGTGAAAAAGTAGAAAAAGCCCATCTTGAACTATTGGAAAAACTCAAAAGTGAAATGAAGCGTCGTGAATTGACGCAAATTGAACTAGAGCAACAATCTTCCTTGTTACGCTCCTTCTTAGATGCCTCGCCAGATCTGGTCTACTATCGCAACGAAGATAATGAATTTTCTGGTTGTAACCGTGCTACAGAGCTATTGACCGGTAAAAGTGAAAAGCAATTAATTGGCTTAACACCACTGGATGTGTATGACGAAGATATCGCCGTCAAAGTGATGGAAACCGATGAGAAAGTCTTTCGCCATAATGTGTCACTCACTTATGAGCAGTGGTTGGTGTATCCGGATGGGCGTAAAGCGTGTTTTGAGTTACGCAAAGTGCCCTTTTATGACCGAATTGGTAAGCGTCACGGCTTAATGGGCTTTGGACGTGACATTACAGAGCGTAAGCGCTATCAAGACGCGTTAGAAAATGCTAGCCGTGATAAGACCACCTTTATTTCTACAATCAGCCATGAGCTACGTACGCCGCTTAATGGGATTGTGGGGTTAAGTCGTATTTTATTGGATACCGAATTATCACCAGAACAGCTCAACTACTTAAAAACTATCCATGTCAGTGCCATAACGTTAGGTAATATTTTTAACGATGTGATTGAAATGGATAAAATTGAGCGCAGAAAGATCCAGCTTGATAACCAACCTATCGACTTTACTGAATTTATCTCTGATTTAGAAAACCTATCGGGATTATTAGTCCAGCCTAAAGGGTTAAAATTCACCTTAGAAGCGCAAGAAACGTTACCGCATAAAATTACCACCGATGGGACTCGTTTGCGTCAAATCTTATGGAACTTAATTGGTAATGCGGTGAAATTTACCCAAGAAGGGGAAATTAAAGTACGCATTTGGCAAGAAGCGCCTGATAAGTTGTTCTTTGAGGTGAAAGATAGTGGTATTGGTATCCCTCAAGGTGAACTTGAGAAAATCTTTGCCATGTACTATCAGGTCAACGACAGTCAAGGTGGACGTTCTGCAACGGGAACAGGTATTGGTCTTGCTGTCTCAAAACGCTTAGCACAGCATATGGGAGGCGATATTCATGTGGAGAGTGAGTTAGGACATGGTTCTATCTTTACGCTTTCCATTGTCGCTCCTGCGATTAAAGAACAAAGTGATTTTGAAGAGGATGATGAATTATTGCTTCCTGCCCTTAATATCTTACTGGTTGAGGATATTGAGCTAAATGTTATCGTAGCATGTTCAGTATTAGAGAAATTAGGCAATACGGTAGATGTGGCGATGACTGGGCAAGAGGCTTTGCAAATGTTTAAGCCGGGTGAATACGATTTAGTGCTGTTAGACATTCAATTACCTGATATGACCGGATTTGATATTTCAAGAAAATTACGTCAAGAGTTTGATAGCAGTGAATTGCCGCCATTGATTGCCTTAACCGCCAATGTCTTAAAAGACAAAAAAGAGTATTTAGACGCTGGAATGAATGATGTGCTCAGTAAACCGCTTTCTGTAGATGCGTTGACAGCCATTATTAATAAATTCTGGGGAGATGAAGCGGTTTCCGTGACATCGAGTGAGTCACCTCAATTGTTGAGTAAAAATGAAGAGTTACTCGATATCGACATGCTGAATCAATACATCGAACTTGTTGGACCTCAATTAATCACGGATGGTTTAGATGTTTTTGAAAAGATGATGCCAAGTTACCTGTCTGTCCTTGAATCTAATCTGACGGCACGTGATCAAAAGGGCATCACTGAGGAAGGACATAAAATCAAAGGCGCGGCAGGCTCTATAGGTTTAAAACATTTACAGCAACTGGCAAAACAGATCCAATCTCCAGAATTACCTGCATGGTGGGATAATGTTCAGGAATGGGTAGATGAGTTAGAAAGAGATTGGAGAAAGGATGTAGAAAGTTTAAGAAACTGGTTGGCAGACGCTAGAAAAAAATAACCCCAACCGAAGGTTGGGGTGCGCGAATACTGCGCCAACACCAGGGAAACTTTTCTACTCGCTTTTTTGATTATCATTACATAGGCGAATAGGATGAAGCTATTCCATACATCATACAAGCAACAAAATAGCAAATATAAGTTTTTTTGTTACAAGAAACATTTAAATATGTGATGGCAATTGGTGTTTACACCTATAAATGGGTAACTAGTAATCTACTACAAATGGAGAAAGATATGAAATCAATTGCGGTAATTTTAAGTGGTTGTGGTGTCTTTGATGGCAGTGAAATTCACGAATCAGTGCTCACAATGCTTGCTTTAAGCCAAAATAAAGCTGAGGTTCATTATTTTTCACCTAATGATTTTCAACCTACTGTAATTAATCATATTACTGGAGAAGAAAAAGCAGAAAAAAGGAATATGATGGAGGAGGCTTCGCGTATTTCTCGTGGGAAAATATCGCCTTTATCAGATGCTAAGGCTGAAAACTTTGATGCAGTAATTATCCCCGGAGGTTTTGGTGCAGCAAAGAACTTATGTAATTTCGCCACGAAAGGTGTTCAGTGTGAAATTAACCAACAGCTCTTAACTTTTGTTCAAAAGATGCATCAACAGAAAAAACCACTAGGTTTAATGTGTATCGCCCCCGTTATGTTACCAAAGATGTTAAATGCCCCAGTAAAACTAACTATTGGTAATGATGCAAAAACGGCAGAAATGATCACCGAAATGGGAGGGATACATATTAATTGTCCTGTCGACGAAATAGTGGTTGATGATGAGTATCGGGTTGTGACCACCCCTGCATATATGCTGGCAGAATCGATAGCACAAGCTCAGGTGGGGATTGAGAAGCTGGTTAAAAAAGTACTAGAAATGGCATAACAATAGAGTGAATACAGCAGATGGTACTAGTGAGAAAGTTAAAGAAACTATTAATTATTCTAATTGCTTTATGGTTAGGGATAGTTGTCCTGTTTTCTTTTTTACCGGTGCCTTTTTCTGCTGTAATGCTACAAAGACAAATTTCTTCGTGGAGTAAGTTTGATTTTTCTTATGTATCCCATTCTACATGGGTTAATGAAAATGAGATATCCCCACAGATCTATTTAGCGGTAATAGCCTCTGAAGATCAAAATTTTCCAAAACATTGGGGATTTGATTTCGATGCGATTGAAAAAGTTTTCCAAAATAGCCTGCAAAGCTCAAAAACGATACGAGGTGCCTCTACTATTTCACAACAAACGGTCAAAAACTTATTTTTGTGGGATGGGCGTAGTTGGATAAGAAAAGGACTTGAAGCCGGAATGACGCCAGTGGTGGAGCTAATTTGGTCTAAAAAACGTATTTTAACCGTTTATCTGAATATCGTAGAGTTTGGCGACGGTATTTTTGGGGTTGAGCAGGCTTCTCAGCACTATTTTCGCAAGCCTGCTAAACAACTCACCGCCCATGAGGCGGCTTTATTAGCCGCTGTTTTACCTAATCCACATATTCTTCATGTTAATAAGCCTTCCGCGTATTTGCTAAAACGTCAGCAGTGGATCTTAAATCAAATGCGATTAATGGGAGGAACTTCGTTTTTAAGCAAAAATGCGTTGTTATAACCCTTAAAATACTTTTTTTATTGATTCGTCATTTTGTGACGCCATTGTTGCTATTGCATTCGGATCGTTTGCTTGGCGGGATTGAGTGCGAAATTGCGATGGTGTCATACCATATTTACGTTTAAATGCGTCACAAAAATAAGCATTACTACCAAAACCACAGCGATGACTAATTTGAAACACAGAATAGTTAGAAAAGGTGAGGTAATTTAATGCGATCCCCATTCTGACATCCAACAGTAATTGGCAAAACGAAACGCCCTCTTTACTTAAATGGCGACGTAATGTTGATGGCGTAGTATAGAGCGTTTTTGCTACATCCTCTAAATGCCATTTACGTTGCGGATCTTGTGTTATTAGATGAGTAATCGCCTGATTTTTTGGCTCATCATAATTAAAACGAAAAATATTAAGAATATCGACCCCTTCGTGATAAACCGCCAGCAAAATAAAAAAGAGGCTCTGTTGCATAAACAGGGTCTCTTGAGAGGGGGTGCCATGTTCAAGCGGTAGACATTGCTGAAGTAACGTAAAATTAGTTTTAACCACCTCAGGTGTTGATAGATGATAATCAGGAAGATGACGAGTAATCGGCGCCCCTGATTTTATTAATGGTTTAAGTAAAGAGAACACAGATTGTAATTCAGTTTCAGACAGTACTAAGGTATGTAATTCAATCGGTTTGGTCGGGAAAAAATTTGTCACATCACAAGAAACTTGACTATATTTAGGAATAATCAACGTGAGATTAGTGGTGACTGTGATAGTTTGCCCATTAATACAAATCTCACCTTTTGCACCATATACCATCGCGATCATCGGGTTTTCGATGTAAAACGTTTTTAAGGATATTTGGTTAGAAGAAAGTATGTGTTTGTATTCCATTGTCTTAGATATACCACAGGCAAGTTCAAAATGAACATGGGTTAAAATAAACAAAGCTTAAAGTTAACCACTTAATTTGTGAACTTATAAGCAGTAAGCATGGGTTTTATTATCACAATATTCCTATTGCGAAACCGCGTCGTTATACCGAATAGTATAAGAGTGGCTCAGAATATAATCTTGTTGCTGAGCAATAACAATATCGATATCTGTTCATTTTTTACTTTTATTTTTACCATTGTTATTTTTTCTAAACAAATTGCTGTTTATTTAAAACGCATTTTTTGAAACTCGGTGTAAAATCGCGCGGCATTGATGGAGCGCTTTATCCTGTTTGAGGAAAATGCAATTTATCTTTATTCACACCCTACCCAACATTCATTTCATTATTTTCTCGGTGATATTGAATGACATAATCTGATGGGTAGTGCGGTATATATTCGTCTATTTCCTGATTTATTTGATCAATTTTGCCAAGTTGGCAGGAGTGGGTATGCCTGACTTTTCTGAGAAGGGTTGGCTTGCTGACATCGCTTTACGATATGAGTTAAAGCGAGGAAAGACATGTCTTACTGAAAAACGTCATCTCGGCCCCTTAATGGTTCAGCGACCTTTTTATCCAGAGCAAGGTGTTGCACATACCTATTTGTTGCATCCTCCTGGTGGGGTGGTCGGTGGTGATACGTTATCCATTAATATTAATGTGCAACCTTACGCACATGCCCTATTAACAACGCCGGGGGCGACAAAATTTTATCGTAGTGCAGGAGGCACTGCATCGCAAACGCAGACATTGACGGTTGCACAAGAGGGCTTTTTAGAGTGGTTACCCCAAGAGAATATCTTTTTTCCTGATGCTCAAGTGTGTTTAACCACACATATTCATTTAGCCTCATCAGCGAAATTTATCGGCTGGGAAATGCAGTGTTTTGGACGCCCAGTTTTAAATGAGTGGTTTGAAACTGGCAAGGTAAAAGGGCGCTTAAATTTTTATGTTGATGAGAGATTAATTTTAACAGAGTCAATGCGGGTTGAAGGCTTACAAAAACAAGCTGCCGCAATGCGTGAATTTCCTATGTTTGGCTCGCTTTATATTTATCCTGCAACCGATGCATTAAAAGAGATTATTCAACACCATTTAGAGAAGGTAAATCCCCTAGTTGAATATGGTTTAACGGATGTTGATGGCATTTTAGTTTTACGTGTATTAGGGACGCAAACCGAGCCGATGATGGCGTGTTTTGCGCAAGTATGGCAAATCGTCAGACAGCACTGGCTAGGTTATTGCCCTGAGCCACCGCGGATCTGGGCGACATAATCGTTTATTTTAGGAGCAGAAATGGAATTAACACCAAGAGAAAAAGATAAATTACTGCTTTTTACTGCAGGCCTTGTTGCAGAAAGACGTTTAGCTAAGGGATTAAAACTTAATTACCCTGAAGCTGTCGCCTTGATTAGTTGCGCCATTATGGAAGGCGCACGAGAGGGGAAAACAGTTGCTCAATTAATGAGTGAAGGACGTACTGTTTTAACCGCAGAGCAAGTAATGGAAGGGGTGCCAGAGATGATAAAAGATGTTCAAGTAGAGTGCACTTTCCCCGATGGCACCAAATTGGTTTCAATTCACTCACCTATTGTGTAGGTAATAACATGATCCCCGGTGAAATTAGAGTTAATGCAGCATTAGGCGATATTGAACTGAATGCTGGTCGCGAGACAAAAACCATACAGGTGGCTAATCATGGCGATAGACCTGTACAAGTCGGCTCTCATTACCACTTTTATGAAGTTAATGAGGCACTCAGGTTTGCACGAGAAGAGACATTAGGTTTTCGTTTAAATATTCCTGCTGGTATGGCTGTGCGCTTCGAGCCCGGTCAAAGCCGCACTGTTGAGTTAGTGGCTTTTGCAGGAAAACGTGAAATTTATGGTTTTCATGGCAAAGTGATGGGTAAATTGGAGAGTGAGAAAAAATGAAAACTATCTCACGTCAAGCTTATGCGGATATGTTTGGCCCAACAACAGGCGATCGTTTGCGATTAGCAGATACCGAGCTGTTTCTTGAAATTGAAAAAGATTTCACCACTTATGGCGAAGAGGTCAAATTTGGTGGTGGTAAAGTTATTCGTGATGGTATGGGGCAAAGCCAAGTTGTTAGTGCTGAGTGTGTCGATGTTCTGATCACCAATGCCATTATTTTAGATTATTGGGGCATTGTAAAAGCAGATATTGGCATTAAAGATGGCCGTATTGTCGGTATTGGCAAGGCAGGTAATCCAGATGTTCAGCCCAATGTGGATATTGTCATTGGCCCCGGAACAGAAGTTGTTGCGGGAGAAGGTAAAATTGTCACTGCTGGTGGTATTGATACCCATATCCACTTTATTTGTCCGCAACAAGCCCAAGAAGGTCTCGTTTCTGGCGTAACCACCTTTATTGGTGGAGGAACAGGCCCTGTGGCGGGTACTAATGCAACCACAGTTACCCCCGGTATTTGGAATATGTACCGCATGTTAGAGGCGGTGGATGAATTACCTATTAATGTGGGGTTATTTGGTAAAGGTTGTGTCAGTCAGCCCGAAGCAATCCGCGAACAAATAACAGCGGGTGCTATAGGTCTTAAAATACATGAAGACTGGGGGGCAACGCCAATGGCAATTCACAATTGCCTTAATGTCGCCGATGAAATGGATGTACAGGTGGCTATTCACTCTGACACCTTAAATGAAGGTGGTTTTTATGAAGAGACAGTAAAAGCCATTGCCGGTCGAGTGATCCATGTATTCCATACCGAAGGCGCAGGTGGCGGTCATGCCCCTGATGTGATCAAGTCGGTAGGAGAGCCCAATATTTTACCTGCATCAACCAACCCAACGATGCCTTATACCATTAATACCGTGGACGAGCATCTTGATATGTTGATGGTCTGTCATCATCTCGATCCCTCTATTCCTGAAGATGTGGCATTTGCTGAATCTCGTATTCGTCGCGAAACCATTGCTGCAGAAGATATCTTACATGATATGGGGGCAATTTCGGTGATGTCGTCAGACTCACAAGCCATGGGACGAGTCGGAGAAGTTATCTTACGCACTTGGCAGTGTGCACATAAAATGAAATTGCAACGAGGCACATTAGCGGGTGATAGCGCAGATAATGATAATAATCGTATTAAACGTTATATCGCTAAATACACGATTAACCCGGCACTGGCACATGGTATTGCTCATACGGTGGGATCAATAGAAAAAGGTAAACTTGCGGATATCGTGCTATGGGATCCTGCTTTCTTTGGCGTCAAACCGGCACTTATCATAAAAGGTGGTATGGTCGCTTATGCGCCAATGGGGGATATTAATGCGGCTATTCCAACACCGCAACCGGTTCATTATCGTCCAATGTATGCCTGTCTAGGAAAAGCCAAATATCAAACGTCGATGATCTTTATGTCAAAAGCGGGTATTGAGGCGGGAGTGCCAGAAAAATTAGGCTTAAAAAGCTTAATTGGTCGTGTGGAGGGCTGTCGTCATATCACAAAAGCTTCGATGATCCACAATAACTATGTTCCTCATATCGAATTAGATCCACAAACTTACATTGTTAAAGCGGATGGTGTACCACTGGTTTGTGAGCCAGCGACTGAATTACCGATGGCTCAACGCTATTTCTTATTTTAACCAGCGTTTTTATTGAGAATTTATTGAATGAAAAAATTTACTCAGATTATTGATCAACAAAAAGCGCTTGAACTAACCTCTACAGAAAAGCCAAAGTTAACCCTTTGTCTTACCATGGATGAGCGCACCAAAAGTCGCTTAAAAGTGGCTTTAAGTGACGGGCAAGAAGCCGGGCTATTTTTGCCTCGAGGCACCGTACTTAAAGAGGGGGATATTCTGCTGTCAGAAGAGGGCGATGTTGTCACCATTGAAGCGGCTAAAGAGCAAGTATCAACGGTTTATAGTGACGATCCATTATTGCTTGCTCGTGTTTGTTATCACTTAGGTAACCGACATGTACCATTGCAAATAGAAGCAGGTTGGTGTCGTTATTTTCACGATCATGTATTAGATGATATGGCTCGCGGCTTAGGGGCTACGGTGGTGGTTGGCTTAGAAAAATACCAACCTGAGCCGGGGGCTTATGGTGGATCATCCGGTGGTCATCACCACCACCATGATCACCACCATTAATGGCACAGCGATCATCAAAGGAGGTGCATGATGCTAGCTGATCTGCGCTTATATCAATTAGTTAGCCCCTCTCTTCCGGTAGGTGCTTTTACTTATTCTCAAGGGTTAGAGTGGGCCATTGAAAAAGGTTGGGTATGCTCAGCAGAAACCTTGTCAGATTGGTTAAGCGCACAAATGACCGGAACATTAGCCACACTCGAGCTTCCTATATTGCGGCAATTACAAACGAGTTTGGCAAAGGGTGATAGCGATACAGTGAAATATTGGTGTGACTTTATGGTCGCAAGTCGCGAAACCAAAGAGTTAAGGCAGGAAGAGCGTCAACGGGGGATCGCTTTTGCCCGTTTACTTCCTCAATTAGGCATTGAATTAGACGATACGTTACAACAGCGGGTTAAACAGACGCAATTAATGGCGTTTGCGTTAGCTGCCGTGCATTGGCATATCGATAGTGAAAAGCTCTGTTGTGCCTATGTTTGGGGCTGGTTAGAAAATACGGTGATGTCTGGGGTAAAACTGGTGCCATTAGGGCAAAGCGCAGGGCAAAAAATGTTGTTTGCTCTAGCTGAGCAGATCCCCGCTATTGTTGAGTTATCGGCACATTGGCCACAAGAGGATATTGGCAGTTTTACGCCAGCTCAAGTGATCGCCAGTAGTCGCCATGAAACTCAATATACTCGACTTTTTCGTTCATGAGATAAAGAGATGCAAGAATATAATCAACCACTGCGTATTGGTGTTGGTGGCCCTGTTGGATCAGGAAAAACAGCACTATTAGAAGTTCTTTGTAAAGCTATGCGCGATAGTTACCAAATCGCCGTTGTTACCAATGATATATATACACAAGAAGATGCAAAAATTTTAACTCGTGCGCAGGCTCTTGATGCGGATCGGATCATTGGTGTTGAAACAGGAGGATGTCCTCATACGGCTATTCGTGAAGATGCTTCAATGAATTTGGCTGCCGTAGAAGAGTTGGCGATGCGCCATAAAAACTTAGATATTGTTTTTGTCGAAAGTGGCGGAGATAACTTAAGTGCGACCTTTAGCCCTGAATTGGCTGATCTTACTATTTATGTTATTGATGTTGCAGAAGGTGAGAAGATCCCTCGCAAGGGGGGGCCGGGGATCACACATTCTGATCTGCTGGTGATCAACAAGATCGATCTTGCGCCTTATGTGGGAGCGTCATTAGAAGTGATGGAAGCGGATACAGCAAAAATGCGTCCTGTGAAACCTTATGTTTTTACTAACTTAAAAGAGAAAGTAGGTTTAGAGACGATTATCGATTTTATTATTGATAAAGGTATGTTGAGACGTTAATCACTATGAGTACCAGTATCGGTTATCGCTGTTACAATGACCGATACTGGTAAAATAATACGCTATCACCACGTGATACCCATCAGCGATACATTTAGTTTAGATAGGTAAATGCCGTTGTTACTTTAACAACACCTTTGGTTTCACTGGCAATTTTAGCGGCTGCTGCCCCTTCTTGACGGGTTAATATCCCTAATAAAAATACTTCGCCATTTTCGGTGATCACTTTTACGGAAGATGATTTGACGGCATCGCTAGCTAAAATTTGTGAACGTACTTTAGTGGTTAACCATGTATCTGAAGAAGCAGTGCCTAATGTCACAGGCTCACCTTGGCGAACTTCATTATAAACATTGTTTACTCCTTCCACTTTGCTGGTAACTTGTTTGGCCGTCTCAGCAACCGACATATCTGGACTTTGCCCAGTTAACAATACATTACCTTGATAAGCGGTGGCGACAATGCGCGCATTACTGTTCTTGATCTGTTGGTTTTTATTTAGAGCACCAGAAACTCGGGCTTCCAATGTGCCATCATCAACTTGTTGTCCTAATGAACGAGGATCGGTTGCGGTTTTGCCAGCAACGGCAGCAGTACCCACAACAGCGGCACCAATACAGCCTTGTAGCAATAGCGCGGAACAAAGTACTGCGGTAATCGGAAGCAATTTCATAGTAACTCCTTAGTCATCCTGATGTGGGAATAATGTATTATCAATTAAGTCGCAGAGACAATTGACCGTTAACATCTGCACTTCCTGTATTCTGACTGTACGTTGAGAGGGGATCCTGATCTCCACATCTTGAGGGCCTAGTAATCCAGCAAGCTCACCGCCATCATAGCCAGTCAGTGCAACAATGGTCATATCTCGAGTAACAGCGGCTTCAACAGCTTTAATAATGCTTCTGCTATTACCATGAGTGGAAATAGCTAACAGTACATCACCTGCTTGCCCTAATGCCCGTACTTGTTTGGCATAAATTTCATCATGTTGCTGATTTCCCATAATGGCGGTCATCACAACACTGTCGGTATTTAAAGATAATGCCGGTAAACTTGGGCGCTCTGTTTCAAAACGATGGATCATACTAGCAGCAAAGCGTTGAGCCGTTGCTGCTGAGCTACCGTTGCCACAGCTTAATATTTTATGTCCGTTTAACAAAGATTGAACCATCATCATGGCAGCTCTGGAAATGGCATCGGGTAACGCTTCTGCTGCTGCAATTTGAGTTTGAATACTCTCTGTAAAGCAGACTTTTATTCTATCAAGCACGTTAAGACCTATATAATCTAATTTAACGAATAAATTCCGTATGATCGAGAATGTTTTTTAGCCATATTAACTGGCGTTGATCAAATGCACAAATATCAAAGCGACAGTTAACCGTCTCGATACTTTGTTGGCGTTGAGCTAACCAACAATTGGCGGCGTACCATAAGCGGCGCCGTTTACTGTAGGTCACTGAGCTGATTGCATCACCAAATTGTGCACTACGCCGAAAGCGGACTTCAACAAATATCCATGTTCTATTACCCTGCATAATAAGATCAATTTCTCCACAGGGATATCGGACATTACGCTCAATTAACTTTAACCCTTGTTGGCGCAAGTAATTTAACGCTTTTCTCTCATAATATTGTCCGACTAGATAAGTACTTTTAGGAATAATCATCCATGATTTCCTGATGTTATCTCTTATAAATAAACCGCCTCAAGATAAAGTCAGCTCCTTATCTGGAGACTTCAAAGAGGCGGTTTATGGGGGAAATTGCTTACTTATTGTCCCACAGGTTCAATTTTACCTTGTTTAAATTGCATCCATGGGAGTTGTCGATAAATAGTGCAATTATCTTCCACACGTAAAGAGCCAGAAACACCATTGAACTGTAAGGTTCCTTTGGTGAGTTCATTGTAATTGTTTGCTAATGACCATGCATCAATACCCATAGCGTAAAGGCGCATTAATGAGTAATCGTTCGCAAATTTACTGGATGCTTTTTGCATTAACGGTAAATTTGCTCCCGTCATAAGAGGAATATCACTAAATTGGATACCGTCCATTTCCATACGAAAATCTGGCCCCATTCCTCCTTGATTACTGCGTGAACTGACATAAATCGGTGGGCGTTTTTTGGTACTGATTGCCATATCAATCATTGGTTTAATCAATGTTAACTCATCGCTAGTGGCAATGATATACACAGAATCGATAGCACCGTTTGTTGTTGGCATTGAAGCGGTATCTAATGGCAGTGGTGCATTGTCTGTTGGCAATACAGGGGTTCCTGTCATTCGAATACCCACGCCACGATTAATTGAACTTTTTAGACTATCAAGAGAGCCGAAAGTTTGTTGTAAGACGGTTCCACCCCCGCTACGCTGCCACTCATCCGCAAAAGTTTGTGCCATTCTTTGACCGAATTTATTGTCAGGAACGATAATGAGTGGGTTAGATTTTTGTTGCTGGCGTAAGTGTTGAGCCGCATTACGAGTTTCATCTTCTGGGGAAAGTGAAAAGAAACACACTGTAGTAGCCAGAGGAATATTATCAACTTCATTTAGTGCTAAAACAGGTAAACCACTTTTTAATTCAATAGTTTTGATCACTTCGGGTTTTAATAGTGGCCCCACAATTAAATCAGCACCCTCTTGTTGCACTTGTTTCAGTAACAGATCAATGGGTTGGCTATTGGTATCATACATAATCACTTGGCGATTATTTTGGACAATAGGATCTAATTGCACGCGGCTATTACCCGCAAAGGCTTCGGTTTCTTTTGCTGAAGTAGCATCACTATTTTCAGCGCCTTCCGCTGTATTATCATCCGTTGAATTATCGTTTTCCGTTGTTGCTGTGTCTGCATTCGGAGATGAAATACCTAATTCTGCTAAAATGGAAGCTAAACTATCTTGTTGGGGCGCTTCTGGCGCTGCGTTAGCTTGAGGTAAACCTTCTTTAGCATCGGTAAAGCCTTGCATAATAGCATTACCAAACACTTTAGCTTGTCCTGTTAACGGTAATAATAATGCGATTTTTCCGCTGTTACTGACGGCAGATTGTGATTGGCGCAATAACAGCGTCGGTAATGTTAGCGCTCCTGGATTGCGTGGATAGCGTGTTTGCCATTCGCGTATTGCTTGGGATAATTTATCCGCATCATCTTGGTTATATTCATAAGTGTTGAGTAAATCTAACCAGCCTTGTAATGTATTTTCATCAGCTTTGATTACCACACTACGACGTTGTTCAGGTGTAAGCTTCGTGAGTGTTAACCAAGTATCATCAATATTTTGCTGATGTAATACAGGATCAGTGATAAGGGGTTCTAGGCCAATATAGGCACGGATCACATCTAAAGAGGCTTGTCCGTTCGCATCATCAATGACTTTCTGAAATTGTTTCATTTCCACTTGCGCTTTTTCAGCAGGTGTCAGTGGCTGTTGTTGTTGCCCCGTCAGGGTACAACCTGACATAATCAAGGCAGAAAGTATTGCAGTATAGGATAAACCTGTTTTAAAACGCACAAAAATTGAGGAAAGCATACTGTACCCAGTGATGTTTTATAATTATGCTCAATTTTAAATCGGTCATTCGGAATAAACAATGAATCAACCTAATCGAGCAGCGGTAACGACATCCACACTGTACATAGTACCCACACCCATTGGTAATCTGGGCGATATCACCCAGCGGGCACTTGATGTGCTGTCTCATGTCGATTTAATAGCTGCAGAAGATACCCGTCATACAGGGCTTCTATTACAGCATTTTGCCATTAACGCACGTTTGTTTGCGTTACATGATCATAATGAACAGCAAAAAGCAGATCAATTAATTAGCAAATTACAACAAGGGCTAAGTATCGCATTAGTCTCTGATGCAGGTACACCATTAATTAATGATCCCGGCTATCATTTAGTCAATCAGTGTCGCAAAAACGGTATAAAAGTGGTGCCATTACCTGGGGCATGTGCGGCAATTACCGCGCTATCAGCCGCCGGATTACCTTCTGACCGTTTTTGTTATGAAGGTTTTTTACCAGCAAAAACAAAAAGTCGTCAAGATTGTTTGCGTGATTTAGCACAAGAGCCACGTACTTTAATCTTTTATGAGTCCACCCACCGTTTATTAGATAGTTTAGCGGATATGGTGACGGTTTGGGGGGAAGCGCGCTATGTTGTATTGGCAAGAGAATTAACCAAAACGTGGGAAACCATTCAAGGAATGCCTGTTGGGGAATTACTTAACTGGGTTCGTGAAGATGAAAATCGCCGTAAAGGGGAAATGGTATTAATTGTTGAAGGGTATCAAAAGCCACAAGAAGACCATTTTGCCCCAGAAGTATTACGCACATTGGCGATTTTACAAAAAGAGTTACCTTTGAAAAAGGCGGCAGCAGTTACCGCTGAGATTTATGGCGTGAAGAAAAATGCGTTGTACAAACACGTCATTGCGCAAAATGAAGCGGAACAAGATCAGTAAAACGATTTTTTGTTTCTTTCGCTATACATTAACGCGGAAAATCCTTATAATCCGCCCCCTGAGTTGACTAGACAACCGCTGCTTTATCGTTGTCCCTTCGGGGAGACGGATAGAGGGGAGGAAAGTCCGGGCTCCACAGGGCAGGGTGCCAGATAACGTCTGGGAGGCGCGAGCCTACGACAAGTGCAGCAGAGAGTAAACCGCCGATGGCCTGTTTACAGGATCAGGTAAGGGTGAAAGGGTGCGGTAAGAGCGCACCGCGCAACTGGTAACAGTTTGTGGCATGGTAAACTCCACCCGGAGCAAGACCAAATAGGGGTTCTTATGGTGCGGCCCGCATTGAACCCGGGTAGGTTGCTGGAGCCAGCGCGCAAGTTCTGGCCTAGATGAATGGTTGTCCACGACAGAACCCGGCTTAACGGTCAACTCACCTTATATAAAACCCTCGATTCACTCTGTGGCTCGAGGGTTTTCTGCTTTATTGCTAGTGTGATGATAAATGATTGCTCGCTGATATCGCTAGCTGATTAAGAAACGATATCAATAAAAAGACCACGAAAAGCCTTTTGACATCTTAGCGCTAGCATATTGCTATCTTGAATAAAAGCACCATCACCACAACGGATTTCCCCAAGCTCTTGCTCTGAGGTTTGGAAATGAACACCGCCTTTGATAGATTGCAAATAGCCTTTCTGACCCTGTATCGGCAAGGTTATTTCATCCCCTTGCGCTAAATTAATATGATAGAGCCAGATATTTTGCCTTAGCATCAAACTGCCATTATCCCCTGACGGGGAAGCCAATAATTGATATTTTAAATCTTCATTTAAAGCTAATTTTTGTGAAGCGATGCTCTCTTGTTGTGGACACGCGTTTAGCCATAATTGAATACGAGTTAATGGGGTATCTGGACTACTATTTCTTTCAATGTAAGTTTCTGTATTATGAGGCGAAATTAATAAACACTCGTTTTGTTTGGCGGTAAGTGTTCGCCCCATATTATCAAGATAAGTCGCTTCACCTCTTAAGATCAGGTTGACGACATCCACATGAGGATAGGTTTTTGCTTTAAACTCAGAATTTGGTGCGAGCACTTCTTGGTTCAGTACTCTTAATGTGCCATAGTCTAAAAAATGAGGATCGAAATAGTGGCCAAAGGAGAATGTGTAGCGAGCTTGTAGCCAGCCATAGTCCGCTTTGCCACACTGTTGTGCTGTTCTGTATTTTATCATCGCGGTACTTTTCGAGTCGATTAATCAATATATTCATCATAGAGATATGGACTGTAGATTGTTAGCAAGTTAATCTGGTGCCAATAATCAAATTATTTGATAGAGATAAGTATAATGAGTAAAGATAAAGCCATTACATTGGAATCTCTACGAGTGATGGATGCCATTGATCGTAGAGGAAGTTTTGCTGCCGCCGCTGATGAGCTAAATCGCGTCCCATCAGCACTCAGTTATACCATGCAGAAATTAGAAGAAGATTTGGATGTTGTGCTATTTGACCGTTCAGGACATCGAACTAAATTTACTAATGTGGGAAGAATGTTACTTGAAAGAGGGCGTATTCTTCTTGAAGCTGCAGATAAATTAACTTCTGATGCTGAAGCGCTAGCTCGCGGTTGGGAGCCACATATTACGATTGTGTGTGAAGCATTAACACCCGCATCTCGCTTATTCCCGTTAGTTGAAAAATTAGCTGAAAAATCAAATACACAACTCTCTTTAGTCACCGAAGTGCTTGCTGGGGCATGGGAAAGCTTAGAAAGTGGTAAATGTGATATTGTTATTTCACCGGATATGCATTTTCGTTCTTCATCAGAAATCAATTTCCGCCCTTTATATAATACCACTAGTGTCTATGTTGCCAGCCCTGATCACCCTATCCATAATGAACCTGAACCACTTGCAGAAGAAACTCGCTTAAAATATCGCGGTATTGCTATCGCCGATACCGCAAGAGAACGACCTGTTTTAACTGTACTGTTATTAGATAAACAGCGTCGTTTAACGGTGAGTTCGATTGAAGATAAACGTCGAGCATTAATTGCCGGTTTAGGGGTTGCTACTATGCCTATTGATTTAATTGAAGATGATTTAAAAGAGGGGCGTTTGCGTGTGGTTGGCCCTGAATATCATCATGAAAATAATATTATTATGGCGTGGCGCAGAGACAGTATGGGAGAAGCTAAATCCTGGTGTTTACGCGAAATTCCTAAACTCTTTGCCGCGGATAAAAAATAGTTTGTTCGCTAGAGTTTGATAATGCAATTAAAAAAGATCCCCTAGAGGATCTTTTTATTATTAAATCTATTATTACCAATTTTTCTTAAATAGGCGATCTAAGCTCCATTTACCCGGACCTGTGATAACCAGTAATAAATAGCCACCCGCAATAGTCATATTTTTCATAAACATTAACTGATTTGCACCTTCTGCAAAGTTAGTGTGGAACAGTAGTGCGGTTAACAGCGTAAATACACTGGTAAAGATAGCCGTTGTGCGAGTTAAGAAACCGAATAATATGGCTAATCCACCCCCTAACTCTAATAAAATGGTTAAAGGTAATAAGGCTCCCGGAACACCCATTGATTGCATATACTGTTGCGTACCTTCATAGGCTTCAATTTTTCCATACCCTGCGCTGATAAATAAAATTGGCATGAGAATACGTGCGATTAATAAGGCAATGTTTTCAAAATTCTTCATGATGTTTATTCCTGATAAAATTTTATATTATTTAATATATCTGTATTTTATTTGTTTAATTGCCAGTTTTTAGTGTAAATAACCACTGTTTGGCTTGAGATATACAATAAAGAAAAAATAATATGGAGGATATTAAGAAGAATTAACATTCTTACACAAAAAAATTGATGTTTAGTCAGCGGTTTTTTTGACAGACTTCTGTAATGTGCGTATTAAACCAACAGCGCCTATCGCCCGTCGTCCCCAACGAACCAGTTTTTTAGGATGCTTAATGCTATAAAGAGACATCACGCTTGCCCCTATTAACAAGATAGGTTTTAACGAGGTTAAGATATTCCATGCTTTATCATAAGGTGCTGTGACCTCTAACCATGTTTGCCCCTCTTGCGCTAATTGAGTGCGCTGTTGTTGAATTTCATCCAACAACAGCTTTTTGCGTCTTGCTAATGCTAGGGTGCGTCTATTTTGTTTGCTCATCGCGATATTGCTCCAAAAGACGCTTATCTAATTCTAGTTGTTGGCGAGTATCACCTAACAGCGTTGAATTGCGGGCTTTTCTCAATGTCATGATAGCACCTATTAAGGCACCAACTAGCAAAATAGCCGTTGTAATCGCTAAAGCATGAATACGATATTCAGGTGGGATCACCCAAAAGAGGAGAATAAGTAGACTCATTAAGCCAAAGGCGGTGAGTAATAAGGTGATCCCCGCCATTAAAATAAGCTGAATAAGTGTAATTTTTTCTTCTTCTAGTTCGATGGCGATTAATTTTAGGCGGGTTTCAACCATGCCAACGATAACAGCGCCAATACGACTAAGAGAATTCAGAACCCCGGATGCGGGGCCCTGTGGTCTTTGAGTATCACTCATTATGGATTAACGTTTCGAAAGTAGAACACCGAGTACGACACCTACTGCCGCGCCAATACCAACACCTGTCCATGGGTTTTCACGCACATAGTTGTCCGCTTTACCCGCCATTTCTTTAGTGTTATCGACGATTTCTCTACCTGCATCACTGAGTTTTGCACGAGAGCCACGTAGCGCATATTCAGCTTTTTCTCGTAAACTTTGTAATTCCTCTTTTGATTTATCTGCCGAGGAGTTCAGAACTTCTTCTAGAGTATCAGCCAGAGATTTTAATTCACTACGCAGATCTTCATTTGAACGTTGGTGTGACATGAGTAACTCCTTTAATCAAGATATGAGGTTATACCTATAACAATAGACTAGATTTACCATATAATAAAATTAAATAATGACTTTATTCCCTAAAAAAGAGAAAAGTCTTATTCTTGCCAAGGGTGATATTAAAAAAATAATCAGTAATAGCTTGAAATAAAAAATAAAAGCCTGTTTTAATCATAAAACAGGCTTTAAGATGCTAAATATTAACGCTATAAAAAATAATAGAAATAGCGATAGATTATGGTTGATTACTCTGTTTACTTTTCTTCTTAATGACGACCCATACACTCCCGATTAAGCCAATCACTAATAAACAAACAGGCAGTAGCATCAGAAAATTCATTAAATGATGCTCATATTGGCGGAATAACGGACTATTTCCTAATAAATAGCCTAAGGTGGTTAAAATACCAACCCATAACAGACCACTTAGCCAATTAAAAACTTGAAAACGACCGTTTTGTAAGCCAGCAAGACCGGCAATAGTCGGCAATAATGTTCTAACAAAAGCGAGAAAACGACCAATAAGTAACGCTGCCAAGCCATGTCGATGGAAAAGTCCATGGGCTCGTTGGTGGTAGTGTTCTGGTAAATGTGATAACCAACTTCGTACAAGTCGGGTGTTACCAAGCCACTTCCCTTGCAGATAACCCAGCCAACAACCTAAGCTAGCACCTGCAGTTAGAATAAGTAAGGTTAATGGAAAATCCATGGTTCCTTTAGCAATTAACACACCCACTAAAATTAATAAGCTGTCTCCTGGTAAGAAAGCTGCGGGTAGTACTCCGTTTTCTAGGAATAGTATGCTGAATAATAAAATGTAAATAATCCAAAGCAGTGAGGGATTCGCTAAGGTTTCGTAATCTTGATGCCAAAGCGCCAAGAACAGCTCTCTTACGATTTCCATATAAAAGGCTTCCTAAAACTGAGTCATTCGGGGGTAAATACAAAAACATTCTCTCTTGTTATCTATTTACCCGTAATACATATCATAGGGTTTATTTTTCATTGTTTAAAACAGCAACACTCTAACAAAATCAATAAAAACTAGACAGAAAATTTTTTCACTTAAATACCCTACAAGCGCTTCATTGAGCAAGAATATTTGAAAAAAGACATTCACTTTTGTTTTCCAGTTTAGGATACGTTGTTTTAAAGAAAAAACCTTAAGAAAACGTAATAATAGAATTACTATGATGATGTTTTACTGAGATAAAAAAGCATTATTTTTCCTTGCTGATTGAAACTAATATCATGGTTGTTTATTCATCAAAAAAAGTGTTTTAAAGTTGCCAATCGGCTAGTTAAACTAATTAAGATGTTATTAAAAAGTTAAAATTAAACTCATCAAGTGATTAAGAAAAATCAAGGTAAATAGTATAAGAGTTAGTTTTTTATTTAACGATTAAATCTAACCTTATGATAATAATAATTTCTTTCATTTGTGGACTGTACGTTAAAAAGAACAAAATCCTATTATGATCACAATTGTGTTATTTTGTTGTTAACAAAAATAGCTAATGATGTATATTTTGCAAAATAAGCTTTTCAGCAAGATTCATTTCCTTATACTGGCAAAAGCAAGCACACAATTGCTTTTTTAAATATTATTTTAAGTAATGGAATAACTATGGATAAACAACAATCCAGAGTACTTAACCTGCTTTTTCAGGGAAGTCTCGTTAAACAAATACTTGCTGGTTTAATTGCGGGTATTTTACTGGCTTGGTTAGCACCAGAAGTGGCTAAAATGATGAGCTTATTAGGTAACTTATTTATTAGTGCCTTAAAAGCCGTTGCGCCTGTTTTAGTCTGGGTATTGGTTATGGCTTCGATTGCCAACCACCGTCAAGGACAAAAAACCAGTATACGTCCCATATTAGTGCTTTATCTGCTGGCGACTTTCTTTGCTGCACTAACAGCAGTAGTGGCAAGCTTTGTGTTTCCCTCAGTATTAACGCTAGTTGTCAATAATTCACAGCTATCGCCACCTGAAAATATTGCTGAAGTCTTAAAAGGTGTATTAATTAATGTGGTGGCTAACCCTGTAGATGCACTGATTAACGGCAATTATATGGGGATTTTAGCTTGGGCTATTGGCTTAGGTTTAGCGTTACGCCATGCAAGTGATACGACTAAAGCATTAACACAAGATTTTGCAGATGCGGTAACTAACCTTGTGCGTGTGGTGATCCGTTTAGCGCCAATCGGGATTTTTGGCTTGGTATCATCAACCATTGCTACGACTGGCTTTAAAGCTTTAGCTGGCTACTTGCATGTCTTACTTGTTTTAATTGGTTGTATGCTGTTTGTTGCGCTCGTTGTCAACCCATTGATTGTATTTTGGAAAATTCGTCGTAATCCTTATCCATTAGTATGGGCTTGCTTACGTGAAAGTGGTGTTACTGCCTTCTTTACGCGTAGTTCAGCGGCTAATATTCCGGTGAATATGGCAATGTGTCGTCGTATGAATTTAAATGAAGATACCTATTCTGTCTCGATCCCATTAGGTGCGACCATTAATATGGGGGGAGCGGCAATCACTATTACTATTTTAACACTTGCTGCGGTAAATACTTTGGGTATGCCTGTGGATATTCCAACAGCCTTATTGCTAAGCCTTGTTGCTGCTATTTGTGCTTGTGGTGCATCAGGGGTTGCTGGTGGCTCGCTACTGTTAATTCCGCTTGCTTGTAGCATGTTCGGTATTAGTAATGATTTGGCGATGCAAGTAGTTGCGGTAGGTGTGATGATTGGTGTCTTACAAGATTCAGCAGAGACTGCATTAAACTCATCAACTGATGTGCTATTTACCGCAACGGTCTGCATAGCCGAAGATGAGCGTTTAGTTGCCAATCCATTAACTGAAAAAAATAATGGCTAAAGAGTATAAGTAGTAAATAGATATAAAGAGTAGTAAGACAGGAAGGGTAGTAAGTAACAACAAAAATTAATAATAAAAACAGAACCCCATATAGGAAACTATATGGGGTTTCTGGTTATTGATATGATAAATCGAATGTTAAATAGTAAGTGCTAATTCTGTTCCCTGCTTAATGGCTCGTTTGGCATCTAATGCTTTAGCCTCTTTTGCCCCGCCAATAAGATGGACGGTTTTATTTTCTTGTTGTAACGCTTGCAGTAGCGGACGATAAGATTGTTGTCCGGTACATAAAATCACGCTATCAGCCGCGAGCAGTTGCTGTTGTTCATTATGTTCAATTATTACTCCTTGCTCGGTAATTTTTTGATAATGGCAGCCCGTTAGCCATTTGACCCCTTTTTTCTGCAATGTTAAGCGATGTATCCAGCCTGTTGTTTTACCTAAACTTAAGCCAAATTTCCCACTTTTACGTTGCGTCATAACAATCTGTTTGTCTTTTTTAATAAAAGGATCGGCTGAGGTGATCCCTCCGCGATGCGTAAGTGTTGGGTCAATTCCCCACTCTTTATTAAATGCACAAGGGCTTAAACTACTGCATTGGCCTGTTTGGGTAAGATAAAGGCCAGTGTCAAAACCAATACCACCACTGCCAATAATCACCACTTTTTCGCCGGTTGGCTGATGGTATTTAAGGACATCAAGATAGGTTTTTACTATCGGATTATCATGGCCATCAATCTCTGGAATATGAGGGATAACACCACTGGCTAAAATAATTTCATCAAAATGTTGCAGATGGGAAAGTGTCGCTTCCGTATTATTTTTTACGATCACCCCCGTGATTTGCAATTGCCGCTTAAAGTAGCGCAATGTCTCTTTAAATTCTTCTTTACCCGGAATTTGACTGGCAATATTGAGTTGTCCACCAATACGCTCTTCTTTTTCAAATAAAGTAATATGATGACCACGTTTAGCTGCTGTAATGGCAAATGCTAATCCTGCCGGGCCTGCGCCAACGACAGCAATTTTTTTAGGGGCTTGAGTCGGGGTTAAAATAAGCTCTGTTTCTCGACAGGCAAAAGGGTTTACAAGACAAGATGCTGGGTGACCACTGAATATCTCATCTAAGCAAGCTTGGTTGCAGGCAATACAGGTGTTTATCTCATCCTCGCGACCAAGTTGCGCTTTCAATACGAATTGCGGATCGGCAAGAAAAGGACGGGCCATAGACACCATATCTGCACAGCCTTCCGCTAAAATAGCTTCAGCCACTTGAGGTGTATTGATACGATTAGAAGTGATAAGAGGAATATTGATTTTCCCCATCAATTGGCGAGTGACATAAGCAAATTGCCCTCTTGGTACCATAGTGGCAATAGTGGGGATACGGGCTTCATGCCAACCAATACCACTGTTGATTAGGGTTGCTCCGGCTTTTTCTACTGCTTGAGCAAGATAAAATACCTCTGAGGCATTAGCTCCCTCGGTAATTAAATCTAACATTGATAAACGATAGATAATGATAAAGTGTTCACCTACAGCTTCTCTTATGCCAGCTAAAATACGTAATGCAAAACGACAACGATTTTCAATAGAGCCACCCCATTGATCATCGCGTTGATTCGTATGACTTACTAAAAACTGGTTAATTAAATAGCCTTCAGATCCCATGATCTCAACACCATCATAGCCTGCTTTCTGAGCCAACTTAGCGCAATGAATATAATCTTCAATAGTCTGTTCTATCTGCTCATGACTCATTGCTTGGGGCATAAAAGGGGTGATAGGCGATTGGATCGCTGAAGGGGCGACTAAATTAGGCTGATAACTATAACGACCAGTATGTAAAATCTGTAAAGCGATTTTCCCATCCTGTTTATGTACCGCATCAGTGACTAATTGATGAGAAGCGAGTTGATCTTCTGACATTAGCGTTGCTGCATGTGGCAACAATACACCTTGCTTATTAGGGGAGATCCCACCGGTGACAATAAGTGCCACCCCTGCTGCAGCTCTTTGAGCATAAAATTCAGCAAGCTTAGGTGCATCATGTGGATCTTCTTCTAGTCCGGTATGCATCGAGCCCATCAAAATACGATTTTTAAGCGTAGTAAACCCTAAATCAAGGGGAGTAAATAAATAAGAATAGTGTGCCATCAGATACCTTTTTTATACTGGTCAGATGAGATATCTATAGCATAACGAGAAGTTGCTGATTAAGAGTTGATTATGTTAATAAGTTGTGATCTTAATCATGGAAAAGGTGAATAGCTCCTAATTAAACGATAATAATCTAAATGCCTCGTCAACCATAACAAATAATGATAATAAAAATTGCACTCATTCATATTTTTTAATCATATAATAATAAATACCCATTAATACGTATTAAAAATGCCCATCACATTGTTGATTTTGGAGACGTTATGATTAATAAATTTAATCAGCTTACAAACCACCCCGATTTAGGTAAGTTTGTTTTACGTGTTTCGCTAGGTGTTTTAATGTTATTACACGGATTACACAAAATGGAGCCAGGAGGACTTGCCGGTATACAGGGAATGTTGGCAAATATTAATTTACCTGCATTTATTGCTTATGGCACATTACTGGGTGAAGTTCTATGTCCTATCTTACTGATTATCGGTTTATTTACTCGATTTTCAGCATTTGTTGTGGCGGCAACCATGGGGGTTGCGGTGCTGATGGTACATTCCGGTGATCTTTTAGCCTTAGATCCCAAAACGGGGGGATGGGCACCTGAAAGTGCTGGCTTCTATATGTTTGCTGCGATTGCGGTGATGTTTTTGGGGAGTGGTCGTTGGGCGCTCAAAAAAGATTAATAAATTTAATAGACAATAATATTGAATGAAATATTGCTAAGTTATTCAGGTTAGATGAATAAACGCCCAGAATAAAGATATGCTGGGCGTTTATTATTAAAGTGATAAATAGAAATTTATTGCTTTGTTGGCGGTGTTAGTTTGAAGATTTTTTCATTTTCACCCAACCACTGACGAGCAACTTGATTAACATCACTGACACTTATTCCGTTGACAATCGCAGTCTCAGTTAATAGTCGTTGATATTGTTGGTCATCTGTTGCCACTTGAGCAAGTGCATCAGTCCAATAGCTAGCACTCTCTTTGGCTTGCCCATATTCAGTTAACCAAATATTTTTTGCCTCTTGTAATTCTTTATCGGTAATACCCGCTTGTTTTACGTCATTGACCACTTTACGCGCAAGTGCAATTAATTCATCTGCCCGCTGTGGTGATGCGGTAAAGTTTAAACGTCCGGTATAAAAACTACTTGGTAGCTTGGTTAATGACTCAGAAAAGCCTAGCGAGTAGATCCCGCCCGCTCGTTCACGAAGATTAAGCCTTAAACGTTGGCTGACAACGGTATCAAGCAAGTTAAGTGCTAACAGTTGCTGTTGTGACCATTGGGCTTTGGCTGCGTATTGAATACTGATCATACTCTTATCGCTACTGGCAATAGGGTAGGTTTTATTAAATGAGCTTAATTTGGGATTAATCGCCGGATCAGCCCAAAATAGACGTTGCGATGAACGTGTCGGTAGCGTTGCTATCCAACGTTCGATCATCGGTTTGACCTGATTTAGGTTAATAGGCCCACTAATCACCAATACCATATCGGCAGGCTGTCCTAGAAGTGATTGATTCGTTTGTTGTAATTGTTGGGCGGTAAACTGTTGCCAAGGGCCTTGTGGCGAAATCACTAAGCGCTCGCCGTTTTGATAGCTATCTTTATTAATATGATCTAAGAAAATACGTTCAACTGGTGTTTTGGCGATCCCTAATGCCGTTGCTTGTTTTTGTTGCTCTAATTTTTGCCCATTAAATTGTGGTGCTGTCACTTTTAAATGCAATAAGGCCAACAAGGTGTCTAACTCATCAATAGGCGCTTCGCCACGCAAGCCGTGGAATAACAACTCACTGTATGGACGCAAACTGATTTGATGCTGTTTACTAAATAACGCTAACTCTCTTGCGTTGTAATGCCCATATCCACTCACTTCTGGTAAGTTTAATGCCCACTGAACCAAGCCTAAACTTTGTCCTGTTTCCAGAGAAACACCTCCGGGAATACGCAGTGATACTTGGATATTGTCTTTTAGCCACTGGTCATTTTTAATAATAACTTTTACGTTATTGCTCAGTGTCCACAGCTGTGTTTTTTCAATCGGAAGTGTTTGTGTGGTGACAACAGTACCGGTTTGCTCAGGTTTAATATCTAATACCACCGCATGGGTTTTCAATGTAAACGCACCGGGATCAGATTGTCTAATCTCTTGCCAGCGTTGCGAGGCTTTAGTGGCACTAAATACCTGACTATCACTATCTGGGCCGATAATTGCCACTCGTGGTGAAGCTTGTGTTAGGTATTGGGCAAAATAGTGTTTTAAGGTATCAGGTGTAACGTTATTTATTAGTTGATAACTTAAGTTTAACGCCTGCTTTTTGCTTTGGATTGGCATTTCTAATTCAAGTGCCGTAGTAATTTGGTTAGCTAAATAACCATGCTCATAGCGCTCTTCACCAGCAGCTTGTTGGCTAAGACGTTTTAACAGCGCATTGCGGGCATTATCTAACTCTTGCTGAGATACTGGCTGTGAGGCTAAACGCTGTACTTCAGTAAATAGAATATCTAATGTACCTTGATAATCATCCCCTTTAGGATGGGCAATCATCAATTGTTGTGAGCGACGGGCATCTAACATCGCACCTTGTGTATTGGCACTGACGGAAGGCACTAACCCATTATCAACAATGGTTGAAAAGCGCTGGTTTAAGATGGAGAGCCACAACGAGTCCATTAAATCATCATATTGACCTTGGCGACTATTTAATGGTGCAGGCAGTGTACGCTGTAGAGTGAATTGCACAATGCGTGAGCCTTGCTCTTTATCAAAAATCGTCTTTACTAATAAATCTTTATTGTCGATAAAGCGGTGCCATGATGGAGAGTCAACGCCTTTGTTTTCACTATTTTTTGCATTGAACATTTGGGTAATATCAGCAATCGCATCACCTTGATTAAAATTACCCACTAACACCAATGCCATTCTTTCAGGCTGATACCAAGTATCGTAATAACGTTTTGCTTCTTTGACATCACCATGCTTAACGATATCTAAGTCCCCAATGGGATCACGATCTAGATAACGACTGCCATAATAACGTAACTCTTCAAGTTGGCGATTAATACGAAAACCAATACCTTGGCGTAATCGCCACTCCTCGACGATCACCGGACGCTCTTTATCAAACTCAACGGGATCAAATGTCATGCCAAAGGCCCAATCGGATAAGATCCTCAACCCTGTTTTTATTTGGGCCGGATTGGCATTAGGCAGGGATAATTTATAGGTTGTTGAGTTTAAGCTCGTTGCCGCATTAACATGACTCCCCAACTTCATTCCTAGGCTTTCAAGCTGTTTAAACCCAGTTGTTCCCGGAAAATGAGTCGTGCCTTTAAAGGCCATATGCTCGGTAAAGTGGGCAAAGCCAAGTTGTTTTTCATCTTCTTGTACCGAGCCACTTTTCACCAGTAAACGCATTTCAACCCCCGTTTGTGGGCGTTGTAGCAAATAGACATTTAAGCCATTATCAAGCGTAAAATGGCGAATATCGGGGCGCAGTGAAAGGGCATTATTGGTATGCTCAGACGAGGTGCCTGTTGCACAACCCAGAAGTGATAAACTGACTGAGATAATCAGTAACTTACGATACATATTCAGTAACTCCAGCTGATTGAGAGGAGGACGCAGTCGGCGCTTGTAATGAAATTACTTGCTCGGCAATAGCGTGAGTGAAACGCTGATGACTGACTAAGACAATGCCCGAGGTTGGTAGA
The DNA here is from genome assembly GCF_001808035.1 of Proteus sp. HMSC14B05. Taxonomy (NCBI): domain Bacteria; kingdom Pseudomonadati; phylum Pseudomonadota; class Gammaproteobacteria; order Enterobacterales; family Morganellaceae; genus Proteus; species Proteus sp. HMSC14B05. Next base: position 100,871 of record NZ_KV792000.1, read on the forward strand.
TGCTGTTTAAGTAATAACAACATATGTAGGGCATTTTGTTCATCAAGAGCGGATGTGGTTTCATCTAATAAAATAAGATCGGGTTTATTGAGTAATAAACGGGCAAAGATAAGACGTTGTTGTTCACCACCGGATAAGCGTGTTGTCCAATCTGTTTCCAGTGAAAGCTGATTTTTTATTTTATCTAGCCCCACCCAATGAAGCACTTCTTGGTACTCTTGTTGTGAGAACTGAGATGCTTGGCAAGGATAAGCTAATAAGCTATCTAAGCGGGCAACAGGCAGATACATACGTTGTGGGAGCCAACTGATATTGGTTACCCGTTGAATATCTCCTTTAAAATAAGGCCAGTGGCCGCTTAACGCACGTAACAGCGTTGATTTCCCGATACCTGAGCTACCTTCAATTACCGCCAATTCACCCGCTTTGAGAGAAAAGTGGATATTGTTAATTAATAATCTATCGTCTTGCATAAATAGCGATAAATTGGCTGTCAGCTTAGTTTGTTTATCATCTAACTCGGTGATCTCAGGTTGGTGATCATGCTCTAACAACACCACAAAATGATAAAGACGGGTAACCGTTGCCTGCCATGCAGCAATTTCTTTATAGGAGAAAATAAACCAGCTTAATGCCCCAGCAACACTGGAGAAGGCTTGTCGTAACTGCATTAATCCCCCTAGCATTAATTCGCCGGCGAGGAATTTTGGCAAAGCAAAAATAATTGGCGCCATTGCCGTGGCTTGCTGATAACCCACAGTAAAGAAAGCAAGGTTTCTTTCATAACGGATAAGGTTATTCCAGTTGCGGATCACCTCTAAAAAGCGTCCCATAAGTTCATGACGATCGCTCATTTCACCCCGTTGACCGGCAATAGCATCACCATGTTGTTTACGTGTGATAAGCGCAGTACGGTAATCTGCCTCTTTACGCTGTTTATCCATATTGATTTTACGTAATGGAGAACCAATGAGCTGGGTGATGGTGATCCCGATAAGAGTATAAATAATACAGGCCCAGAACATATAACCCGGTATATTCCACTCTTTGCCTGCTAAAGAGAAAGAGAGCGCACCAGAGAGTGACCATAAAATAGTGGCAAAAGAGATAAGCGTTAACAGTGAATGTAAAAAGGTCACCGTTAAGCGCATTGTCGATTCAATCAGTAAACGAATATCTTCAGCAATTCGTTGGTCGGGGTTGTCTGGCTCTTGCGAGGTTAACCGCAACATATAGTGTTTACTATTTTTTGATAGCCAGCGCTCAAGCACTTGCTCTGTCATACCTTCACGCCAGCGAATGATCATTTTTTGGCGTAAGAAATCACCCATCACGACTACGGTAATTAATCCGGCAATAATAATCACAAACTGTTGAAGCAGTTTATATAAGGCTTGCCCATCGAGTTGTTGTAGGGCGTTATAGAAGCTGCCATTCCATTCATTCATTTTGACGTTAAACCAAACGGATGAGAGGGTTAACGTTAAAGAGAGAATTAATAGGAACCAGCAGTAAAGGGCGGCACGCCGCCCCCAAAAAGGTGAAACCAAATAGAAAAATTGTTTTATTGTTTTCATTGCTTATTTGTCATGTTTTTATTGTTTATTGACTCGGTTGCTCACATTAACTTCATCAATTTTTAATAGTCATAGCTGACTTGTAGCCAGAACTGTCGACCTGGCTCGTAAGATTTGTACTCTTTATCTTGATAGGTAATGTAATCATTGACATTTTTGGTATTGAGTACGTTATTCACTTCAACGGAAATGCCTACACCGTAAGCAAATTCAGGCTGCCAACTGAGCTTGGTATCCCAAGTAAAACGACTACTGTAATGACGTTTTTTATATTCAAATAGCGGGCCGTACTCACTTGGTTTTGGCGCACCATTATTGGCTTTCTCTGCTTGTGAACGAGCTCCATTCCATTGCAAACGGTTAAACCAAGTCACCCCTACATCATCCCAAACACTGGTTAGCTCAGCGGTCACTTTTAACGGGGAGTTAAAGTTGTCAGAGGGTAAGTCTTTGGCATTGATAATTTTTCCGCCATACCACACCTTGTCATAGTTCATCCCTTGAACGCTGGGATCAAAATTGGCATAACCTGAGTCTTTTGGCGTATTGGTTTTGCTTTTTTGCCAGCTAATCGAAGCATTAAAGACGTGGTCGGCTTTAGCAAGCTCCCATGGTTGGCTATTTCTCACGGAGAGCGTTAAGGTATCGTGTGTACTACGACCATTATTATTGAAGTGGCGAATAGCACGTTTTTCATCAATGGTTGAGTCTGGATATTTAGTATCACTACGCACCTCATCACGACCATTGCGATGCACATACTGTAAACGCCAAGTGGTTGAGGCTATCTCTTGTTGTAGACCTAGAGTGAATTCATCGTTATAAGGGGTTTTTAGTGAATCAACACCATCAAAGTCGGTACGATTAGTCCACTTTTCCTCCGATGTTTGACAGTCAAAATAGCAGTGTTGTAAACCGGCATTTTGCGCACCATAAAGGGCGTAAGTGAGCATTGAACGTCCATAGTAACGGTTTACCCCACCAATAATTAAAGTATTACCTGTGCCCCAAATATCGTAAGTAGCACTTAAACGAGGTGAGAGGTTGTTTTTTTGTACAAAATCATCACGATCTAAACGTACACCGGGACGTAAGGTGAGGCGTTTATATTGAATATTATCGTCAATAAAAAATGAATAATTGGTATAAGACGCATTATGGGTACCCGCTAGAAAACGCGTCGTTTGTGATAAGCTTCCCATCCATTCATCATTGACCGTCATGCCGCGATAGGTATAGTTGTAATAGGTTTTATCACGAATATAAGCGCCTTTGGTGCGGCTAATTTCAAATCCGGTGGTGGGGCGATGAGTGACGACACCCCACACGATGGGATCAAAACGCATAATACTCTTGGCGCTATAGGTTTCTTGTTTACTACGCAGATCACCTTGACCACCACTGGAGACTTGATTAGGGTGTTGCCAATCAGTGTAATCTTCTACTTTGATAAAGTAGTCTTGATCATTGGTGCGTTTATCTTCCAGATTTTGATAACCTGCTGTTAACTCTAAGGTTCCTAGCGCAAGTTGATGCTTATAAAGGGCGGTAAAACTGAGTCCATTATGTTCATTATCATAACCGGAGTTATACACAGAGCTGGAGAACAGATAGCTCTTATAACGGGCAATATTACTTGATAGATCAAAAGATTGTTTATCAGAGATATTCCAAGAATATTTGATAAAGTAGTTATCTGAAGTACGCGTTTGATCACGATAATGTGGGCTTTGTAATACATGCTCTAATTCGCCTTCAGGGGTGTGAACAATTCCCCCTTCAGCACTTATCATCATCGGAATGGTTGATTCCCGACGAGAAGCTGAGAAAATTAATCCTGTATTTTCCGTTAAACCTGTTTCAAACCAACCGCCATAGTTTTGTTTATCATATTTTTTCTGGAAACGGGCTGGATTACTAAAATCATTATTTGCAGTATCAAATTTTAATTTGGGATCGGTGAAAATATTATTCCAGCTTGAACGGGTAGTACGGTAATAGGCATTGGCATGGGTTTCACCAGACCAACGACGACTTTGTACTTCAACTGTGCCTCCAGTAAATCCGCCAAATTCAACGGGAATATTGTTATCGTAAACGGTGACACTATCAATAAGTCGACTATCAAGATACATCCCTTGCTCATCACTGGTAATACGGGTATTGGTTTCACCATTGCCCGAATTTGCCGGATCAAAGTCATTATTAAAACTGACGCCATCAAGTTTATAGGCATTTTGATAGCTACTGGAGCCATGAATAGAAATACGTGAGGGCTTAATTTCACCTTGGTTCATCGAGTTGCTATCGTTATTTGCAAATTGAACCGCAGGGTTACTTTTAAGTAAGTCGGTGACATTGCCATCACCAGTATTACGTTGCTTTATCTCTTCAGAGGTGATGTATTGTGGTGCTGAAACAACATCTGTAGCAGGATGATAACTGCTTCCCACCCCTGTGACTTTAACTTCAGGGATCACAATCGTACTGCTTGTTGCTAATGGACGAATAACAAAGCCATTTCCCTGTGAAATAATTTCCATACCACTACCGATTAACACCTTTTGTAATGCGGTATGGGTTTCATATTGACCAGAGAGTGCAGGAGCCCGTAAGTTTTTTATTGCGTTGGCATCAAACAGAATTTGTACCTGACCTTGTTTAGCGATAGTGTTTAAAGAATCAGCTAAAGATTGCTCTGGTAAAGAGACTGATAGCGTTGCCGCATAACTATAAGGGGCTGCCACGGTAGCCGTTATTAATAATGTGAGTAGCGACCTTTTTAGAGGCCTTTTTTTATTATTTATTCTCATTTCACCAATCCCATTCATAGACTTAATAATTTTTGTTACTAAGTAAGAGGGTGAAATGAGAATTATCCTCACCTGTAAAAAAGAATATTTTTCATGTTTATTTTTACTTATTGATAATTAACACATTATTTTTATCAGTAAAAATAACATTAACCGGTAAAAGTAGCGGAAGTGCAGTAATAAAGCTTTTCGCGTCATTAATATTTGCCACACCTGATACCTTTATTTTGGCTACATCGGCTGATGAGATATGAACGTTGATATCCAGATAAGGTTTTAATTTAGTGATCACGTCACCAAGTGGTTGTTCAAAGAAATGGAGTTGCCCAAAACGCCAGCTTCCTACAGAATCAGCATTGACTGAGGAAATGACAAATTGATTATCGGTTGATTGGCTAATTGCTTGAGAGCCAGCATATAGGTAAGTCGCAGGGGATTTTTCTGTGGCTTTAACTTCAACAATGCCTTCATGTACGGCGACACTAATTTGATTATTTTGATAACGACTCACTTCAAATTCAGTACCGACAACTTTAATTAATCGCTCATCAGCATGGACATAAAATGGCCGATAAGGATTGGGTTTTACTTTAAAATAAGCCTCACCTTTATCTAACCAAAGGCGTCTTTGGGTTTGGACATACGAGACGCGTACCTGTGTATTTTTATTTAAAAAAACTTTAGAACCATCAGCAAGGGTCATCTCTTTAGGAAAATTGCTGGTGGCTAAGGTCATATTATCCATTAACAGGGCAGGTAAATGACTATAAGGAAGATATAACACAGCAACTAAACAGAGTGCGGCCGTAGTGTGAATAAAGGGGCGCCAGAGTGAAGATTTCCTTTTTTCTATAGGCACAATAGTAGGGCGTGGTAAGGCTTCACAACTATGCCAAATTTCCGCGATAGCTTGATAAGCTTGTTGATTATCTTTATCTGCTAGCCACTGTTTAAAGGCTTGTCGTTGCTGTGAACTCATTTGCTGACTATGTTGACGGGTGAACCAAAGCGCAGCTTGTTCATCAATAGATTGCTGGCTTAATTGATCATGGGTATCTGCCAAAAGCGTTGCAGGCGCCTCATCTGTGTGAGGTTGATTTCCCGACTTACTCGTCATTGGTGCATTTCTCCTGTCCTGCATCGACATATCTTTTACAATGTAATAGTGCTGCGGCAATATGTTTCTCTACCATGCTTATCGAAATTTCCATTTGTTCTGCAATTTCGCTTTGTGATAATCCATCAAAGCGATAAAGAATAAAAGCTTCTCGACGGCGGGGAGGAAGAGTATCAATAGCTTGTGTCAGTAAATCTAAACGCTGTTGATGCTCAAGGACGTGCCCGGGATCAAGCTCTGTCGTATAGGTCTGTACCGCATCTTCTAATTGATAATCTTCTTGATAGATATTTTTTTGTTTTTGGTTTTTCCTCCAATGATCGATCAAAACGTGGTTCGCTATTTTAAATAAAAAAGCACGCTGCTCTTGGACAGGAGTTTGTTCTTTTCGATTTAGCCATAGTGTAAACACATCTTGAGACAAATCATCCGCATCATGGTGATTACCCGTACGTTTTTGGAAAAAACGTACAAGTTGACCATAGGTTGATTGGTAGGCACAACTGATTTTTTGTGCTAATGATTTATCGCTAGTCATAGTCTCTGGTGTCTAAAAAAGAGTGAAATAATAAGCTCTTACTGCTTCTAATAAGGAATTTTTATAATCAATATTTAGCTAATTTTTTGTTGTATTATTAATAATAAGCAATATCATTTGTGTTTGTATTATGCCTATAATTCATTAGAAAGAAAATCAGAGGCAAGAATTATGAGTAGTATGTCGGCGACTTTTCCACGCCGTTGGTCCTTTTCTATTGGTGGGTTAACTGCCAGTATTGTGTTTCATGTCACCTTGGTTGTTGTTGCTATAGGTTGGATAACGACGAAAGATGAGCAATATGCGGTTTTACCTCCAGCAATGACGATGCAAGTGGGGCTTTATCAATTGGCAAAAGCAGAACCTAAAGAGGTTCCTGTTGGGCCTGAACAGGTGATGTCAGTTCCAGAAGCTGCCGAGCCAGAGCCGATGAAAGAGCAACTTGATGTGCCTAAAATGCCTGTAGTCGAACAGGGAACTTATGAGCGAGTTGCGGAAAAGCCAAAGGTGAAACCCGTGGTTAAGCCTAAGCCTGTCGTGGTAAAAGTACCTGATGATCTTCCCGTTTCAGAAGCGCCAGCAGATACTACAACCGCCCCTTTATCAGGTGAAAACGCGACCAGTAGTGCCGATTTTACCAGTACCGCTTCATCATCTCGCAGTGGCCAAATGGGGTGGGAAAGTTTAGTCCATAGCCATATTGATATGTATAAACGTTACCCTCGTGCAGCATTACGTTTTAAAGCGACGGGAGTGACACAAGTTGAAATTTCGCTCAATGCAAAAGGTGAGTTATTAGATGTGAGTATACAAACCTCGTCTGGTAATCGTATCCTTGATAAAGAAGCGATTAACACTATTAAACGGGCATCGCCATTTCCGGCACCTGAAAGCCACCGTTTAGTTAACGGCTCTTTTTCATTTATTGCGCCCTTGAGCTTTGACTATCGGCAAAGTAGTTAATATCGTCATTGAATAGTGTGAGCCAATAAAACGTAAAGAGAGATAATAAAAAAGCAGAGGGTGAGCTCTGCTTTTTTTGCGTTCAGCTAAATAATGATTACTTAGTGATGCGTTTATATTTCATGCGACGAGGTTGGATAGCTTCGTTACCTAATGTCCGTTTTTTATACTCTTCATATTCAGTAAAGTTACCTTCAAAGAATTCGACTTTACCTTCATCTTGATAATCGATGATATGAGTGGCGATACGGTCTAGGAACCAACGGTCATGGGAAATGACCATAGCACAACCTGGGAATTCTAATAGCGCATTTTCTAAGGCGCGTAGCGTTTCAACATCCAGATCATTGGTCGGTTCATCGAGCAGCAACATATTGCCGCCGACTTGGAGAAGTTTCGCAAGGTGTAAACGTCCACGCTCACCTCCGGACAGTTCGCCAACGCGTTTACCTTGGTCAACGCCTTTAAAGTTAAAGCGGCCCACATAAGCGCGACTTGGGATTTCAAAGTTACCAATGCGCATAATATCTTGACCACCAGAAACTTCTTCCCAAACCGTTTTGCTGTCATCCATACTATCGCGGAACTGATCAACAGAGGCCAGTTTCACGGTCTCCCCTAAAGTCACGGTTCCTGAATCGGGTTGTTCTTGACCTGAGATCATACGGAACAGCGTTGATTTACCGGCACCATTTGGCCCGATAATACCGACGATAGCGCCTTTAGGAATGGAGAAACTTAAATCATCAATCAGAACGCGATCACCATAAGATTTAGTGAGGTGACTCACTTCTAGCACTTTATCCCCTAAACGAGGTCCAGGTGGAATAAATAGCTCACTGGTTTCATTACGTTTTTGGTAATCAACGCTATTGAGCTCTTCAAAGCGAGCAAGACGAGCTTTACCTTTAGCCTGACGACCTTTAGGATTTTGGCGGATCCACTCAAGTTCTTTTTGAATTGATTTATGGCGAGCGGCTTCAGTGGCTGCTTCTTGTTCAAGACGCGCATCTTTTTGCTCTAACCAAGAGGAGTAGTTACCTTCCCACGGAATACCTTCACCGCGGTCAAGTTCTAAGATCCATCCTGCGACATTATCAAGGAAGTAACGGTCGTGGGTAATCGCCACAACAGTGCCTTCATAATCATGTAAGAAGCGTTCTAACCAAGCAACAGACTCAGCATCCAAGTGGTTAGTCGGTTCATCTAACAACAGCATATCTGGCTTTTCTAACAGTAAACGACAGATAGCCACACGGCGACGTTCACCACCAGAAAGATGTTCAATTTTGGCATCCCAATCTGGTAAACGTAGTGCTTCTGCTGCACGCTCTAATTGGTTATCAAGATTATGACCATCGTGAGATTGAATAATCGCTTCTAGCTGACCTTGCTCTTTTGCCAGTTGGTCAAAATCAGCATCAGGATCAGCATAAGCTGCATACACTTCATCAAGACGATTGAGTGCATTTTTGACTTCGCTTACCGCTTCTTCAACGGCTTCACGAACCGTTTGTTGTGGGTTTAATTTTGGCTCTTGTGGCAAGTAGCCAATTTTTAGACCCGGTTGTGGACGTGCTTCACCTTCGATATCGGTATCGATACCGGCCATGATACGCAGTAAGGTTGATTTACCGGCACCATTTAGACCAAGCACACCAATTTTCGCGCCCGGAAAGAAGCTGAGTGAGATGTTTTTAAGGATATGTCGCTTAGGGGGAACAACTTTCCCGACACGCAACATACTATAAACGTATTGAGCCACTATAATTACCCTTTGATTATAAAAGAGATTTTATCTGAAGTGTCAGTTTTTGCGTTAAACACAAAAGAATGTAAATAAGCAATGAATATATGACACCTAAATGAACAATAGTAAAGTCAATGTCAGTATTTTGCCAAAGACCCGAAAACGATGAAAGTCGCCAGTATACCCGATTTATAAAAGAAAACCTTAGGTAAAAGAGAGGTTTTTATCATCCTTGAGTGCTTGTTCGAAAAGTGAGGAAAATTTCATTTAAAGAGGGAACTAACATTGTTAATGATTATCATATTAGCTAATGTATTTATTCTTTGGATGTTTAAATTTGAGGTGGGAGAGGTAACGTGGTTAAGCAAAAGTGGTCCTTCGTCTTGGCAATTAGTACATTGTGTTTCTCTGCGTGGGCACAAGCAGATTCATTAAGTGAACAACGAACACGTTACCAAGAAATTAAAGCAGCTTGGGATGCTAAAGATACAGCACAAGTTGAAAAATTATTACCGACATTACAAGATTATCCTCTTTATCCCTATCTTGAATATCGCCAAATTACCGACAATCTTGATGTGGTCGCTCCGGCTGTGGTGACTGAATTTGTCGAAAAATATCCAACTTTGCCACCCGCGAAAGCACTACCTTCTTTGTTTGTTAATGAGTTAGCAAAACGTCAAGAGTGGCAAAACTTACTGACTTTTAGTCCTAATCCTCCTAAGCCTAAAGCAGCAAGGTGTAACTACTATTATGCTAAATGGGCGACAGGGGATAGACAAACGGCGTGGGTTGGTGCAAAAGAAGCGTGGTTAAACGGTACTTCTATGCCTTCAAGCTGTGATCCGCTATTTGATGAGTGGCAAAAAGCAGGAAATTTAAGCATTGAATTAGTGTTAGAGCGGATTAATTTAGCAATAAAAAGTGGTAATACTGGGTTAGCAACTTATTTAGCTAAGCGATTGCCGATGGATTATCAAACGATTAACGATGCCATTGTTGAACTACAAGATCACCCTAATCTGGTTGCTCGTTATGCCACACAACTTTCACCAACAGATTTTACGCGTAATATTGTACAAGCTGCATTTTCACGTTGGGCGCGAAAAGATGCCGATAGTGCAAGAGCACAGCTTGATAGTATTGCCAGAGCTCAAAAAATGACGACAGCTGAACGCCAATTAATGCGTGATACGGTCGCTTGGCAATATATGCCATATGCCACACCAGAGCAGGCTAAATGGCGTGATAGTGTGATACAAGATACCGCTTCAGATACCCTGCGTGAGCGTCGTGTGCGTTTAGCGTTAAGCCAAAATCAGCCCGCAGAATTAGCTTTATGGTTAGAAAGATTATCACCTGAAAGTAAAAATAAAGAGGAGTGGCGTTATTGGCGAGCGATGGTGTTGCAATCGCAAGGTAAAAACAGTGAAGCACAAGCGCTTTTACAAGAACTAACACAACATCGCGGTTTTTATCCTATGGTGGCGGCTGAAAAGCTAGGTAAACCTTATGTTATGGTAATAGACAAAGCGCCAAGTGTTTCACCCACAATTCCACAGCAACCTGAAGTGCAACGAGTACGCGAATTAATGTATTGGCAAATGGATAATTTAGCGCGTACTGAGTGGGCAAATTATGTTGCCACCCAGCCTGCTACCACACAATCTCAACTAGCGCGTTATGCTTTTGAGCAACAATGGGCTGACTTAGCAGTACAAGCAACGATTACTGGTAAAATGTGGAACCATTTAGAAGAGCGCTTCCCACTTGCATGGCAAAATGAATTTGAACGATATACGAAAGATAAAGCGATAGACCGCAATTATGCGATGGCGATCGCTCGCCAAGAAAGTGCATGGAACCCACAAGCTCGCTCTTCAGCTGGGGCAACGGGTCTTATGCAAGTGATGCCGAAAACCGCAGAGTTCACGGTAAAACAAGCAGGTATTACCGGGTATGCAAGTAGTGCGCAACTGACAGATCCGGTTAAAAATATTGAAATTGGTACCGCTTATCTTGATTCTGTTTATCAGCGTTTTAATCAAAACCGTATTTTATCTAGTGCAGCCTATAATGCAGGTCCTGCACGGGTTGACCGTTGGTTATCTGATGCTAATAGCCAACTAGATGCTATTGCTTTTATTGAGAGTATTCCATTCGCAGAAACGCGTGGTTATGTCAAAAATGTACTCTCATTTGCGGTGTTTTATAGCTATTTTGCCGGAGAGCAACAACCGGTATTAACTCAAACTGAGTGGAATAGTCGTTATTAATGAGATAATTAAGCGATTTATTAATGGAACCTCTTTGTCACAGGATAAAATATGCTATAGTTTGTACTAGTTTATGAGTGTGGCTAGAAGAGGTTCCCACTATGCTAGATCCTGCATTATCACCAGAAGAGAATGAACACTGGGTACGTTTTGTTGAGTTATTACGCCAGGCGTTTGAACAGGGAGTTGAATTTCCTGTTTTACAACTTTTAATGACGCCAGATGAGCGCAGTGCATTAGCAACAAGAGTGCGTATTGTTCAAGAATTAATGCGTGGGGAATTAAGTCAGCGAGAGCTAAAAGAGCTATTAGGAGTTGGCATCGCCACTATTACCAGAGGCTCTAATAGTTTAAAAACAGCACCCCATGATGTGAAATTATGGCTTGAAAAAGAGCTTATGATAAAAAAATAATCGCCTATTCGTTAGAAATAAAAATGCCATTTAATCAGTTGGTTAAATGGCATTTTTTTAAAATAGCGACAAGAGAACTATTTAATCACTCATTCATCATCTTTTTTGTTAAGTTGTTTATAAATATCATGAGTGACGGGCACTAAAGCTAATACAATCGCTTGTTGGTAAACAGAAGTGCGACTTAATAAACCATCAGTAAAATAACCAATAGCGCCACCTTTTTGCTTAATATTATCAATCTTGGTTAAAAATGCCATTTCATCGCCAAGTTCACGACCTTCACGAACGCCTTTTAAAATCTGTTCCGGTAGCATTAAACTGGCTGAGCGAGATTCACCGCGAATTTGCTCGTGTTCGATAACAATCCAAGCAAAAGTCATATCGTCTTCAATACCCGCTTCAACACCTACCCAAAAGTCAGCTTCTGGACGTACTTGTCTTGCGGCCATCACACGTTGGCGTGCGCCAGTTCTCGTTTCTGTATTTCCAATAGGTTGCTGTGGAACGCGGCTATCGACATTAATATCTTCAATATCAAAGGTATCTTTACCGAACACTTGCTCAAAGGCGAGTTTGATCGCGTTGATTTTTGCTGGATTCGTAGTGGCTGCAATGACATGATACATAATGAGTTAATCATCCTTTGAAAAATTAGAGCAGTATAACGGAAAAAATGTATGTTACAGGTCTATCTTGTTCGCCACGGTGAAACTGAGTGGAACGTGGCGAGACGTATACAAGGGCAATCTGATAGCCCACTAACAGCAATGGGTGTGCGACAGGCACAACAAGTTGCTGAAAGAGTAAAATCAGCAGGTATTACCCACATAATTTCTAGTGATCTTGGCCGGACTTGTCAGACGGCAGAGATTATTGCACAAGCTTGTCGCTGTGACGTAATCACGGATCCCCGTTTGCGTGAACTTGATATGGGCGTTCTTGAACAGCGAGAGATCGCCACATTAAATACACAAGAAGAAGCTTGGCGCAAGAGTTTAATTGATGGTACACCTGATGGACGAATTCCCCAAGGAGAATCCATGGTGGAATTAGCTAATCGTATGCAGGCTGCTTTAAACAGTTGCTTGGCGTTACCAGAGCATAGCCGTCCTTTACTGGTGAGTCACGGTATTGCATTAGGTTGCCTGCTAAGTACTGTGTTAGGCCTACCTGCTTACGCTGAACGACGTTTAAGACTACGTAACTGTTCAATTTCACGAGTGGACTATCAAAACAGTCCTTGGCTCGCTAATGGATGGGTAATCGAAACAGCAGGGGATGTGAGTCATCTTACTGATATCGCTCTTGATGAAGTACAGCGCTAATGACAATAACAGACTCTCTTTGCTGTAAAAGAGAGTCTTATTGTTAGGCCAATTCGCGTTTAATGGGAATATAATACTCAAAACGCTTAATATGATCTTGTGGCTCGGCGGTCATCACATTGTCATAGTGCACTTCTTTAAGATAATACTTTTCAATATCATGTCCTTTACGGCGAGTAAGCCCCATGGTTGGCAAGCAAACACCATAAATTAAGAATAAAAATTCCTGCATGGCGCCTCGTTTTGCCTCTCCCTCGAAGTCAAAGCGAATATAATCGCCAGCCTCCAATATGACTTCATAAGCAGTATCATCTTCTACAAAACTCGCATAAGCAGGCTCAACGGCGGTGGTGTAGATAACACGCTGTTCATCTTCATGCTCATCACTGTGTTGTGTATGGTGCAAACCATAAACCTCATGGGGGATAGTGTTTACCTTAGTAATATAATTTTGCCAAAATGTCTGACGCATATCGGAACAAGCATTGGCCCATTGTTCTAGTGTATGGCTACAAGTTTGTTCAATACCAATCAATTTTATCTCCGGTAATTGCACATATTCCCATTTAGGCAAAGGCTGAGGATCTAATTTTATTGGAGGACAAATACCTACAGCACACCACTCATCAGAACGGCGATATAGGGCTGGAGTTCTATCAAACTGCTTTTTAAAGGCGCGAGTAAATGTTTGTTGAGAATCAAAACGATATTGTAAAGCGATATCTAAGATAGGACGACTTGTTAAACGCAATGCCACAGCCGCGCGAGATAGACGCCTCGAACGAATATAAGAACCAATCGCTTGCCCCGTTACTTCTTTAAACATGCGTTGTAGGTGCCACTTAGAGTAACCCGCTTTAGTTGCGACATTATCGAGGGATAGTGGCTGATCCAGATTATTGTCAAGCCAAGCGAGTAAATCACGTATGATGTTGGTTTGATCCATACATCTCCCTTAGTCATATTCGTTTATTTATGCTGTAGATGGTAAATAGCCTGAACGTCTATAACAAGTTATATTGTTAGATAAAGATGAAATATAGTCTTTTTCAATGAGTCATGTATACAAATTATTCTACCAGTTAACAAAAGTTTGCTTTATCCTAGACAAAATCATTCTTTCTTCTTTTTATGGAATAAATTTAATATGTTTAATTTCAAAAAGATACTCGCACTTTCTATCTTGCTTCCGATGTCAATAATGGTGAAAGCTGAAGAAATTGGTTATGTCGATACGGTTTTTAAGTTTTTTGGTGCCAATCATAAAATTGTCATTGAAGCTTTTGATGATCCTGAAGTCAAAAATGTCACTTGCTATTTAAGCCGTGCTAAAACAGGGGGCATTTCCGGTAGTTTAGGGCTTGCTGAAGATACCGCCGATGCGGCTATTTCTTGCCAACAAGTAGGGCCAATCGAATTAAGCGAAAAAGTCTTAAAAGGTAAAAATCGTGGTGATGTTGTTTTTCAAAAAAGAACGTCACTAGTCTTTAAAAAGCTACAAGTGGTGCGTTTTTACGATAAAAACCGCCATGCACTGATATATCTTACTTACTCTGATAAGGTTATCGATGGCTCACCGAAAAATGCCATTAGTGCAGTACCCATCATGCCATGGAAAGAGTAATTTTTTTAATTAATTAACAAAATTAATAAGATTAAGTGTAAGAAATTTTTTTAGTTGATAAATTAGTTTCTATTTAAAATAGTCGCTAAGATCAATTTTTATCTTTTATGCTTTAATAAAGAAAAACCCCGAAACTGAAATCCGGGGTTTTTAGCATTATTTTTACTAGGGTAACACTGATATCACTCGTCTAAATCACCACAGAAACGATAACCTTCACCATGGATAGTGGCGATAATCTCAGGTGTATCAGGGGTTGATTCAAAGTGTTTACGAATACGACGAATGGTAACGTCTACAGTACGATCATGAGGTTTTAATTCACGACCCGTCATTTTTTTCAGTAATTCTGCACGAGTTTGGATTTTTCCTGGGTTTTCGCAGAAATGTAACATCGCACGAAACTCACTACGAGGTAATTTATACTGTTCACCTGTAGGGCTAATAAGAGAGCGACTATTAATATCTAGCTCCCAACCATTAAATTTATAGCTTTCAACTAAACGACGCTCTTCTGTGCCATTCGCTAAATTCATAGTGCGTGACAATAAGTTACGAGCACGGATAGTTAATTCACGAGGATTAAATGGTTTAGTAATGTAATCATCGGCACCAATTTCAAGGCCTAAGATTTTATCAACTTCATTATCACGACCTGTTAGGAACATTAATGCAACACTTACCTGTTCACGTAATTCACGGGCTAATAGAAGACCGTTTTTACCAGGAAGATTAATATCCATAATAACCAGATTGATATCATGGTCGGACAGAATATTATGCATCTCGTTGCCATCAGTGGCTTCGTGTACGATATACCCTTCAGCTTCGAATATGCTTTTCAGGGTATTACGAGTAACTACTTCATCTTCAACAATCAGAATGTGCGGGGTTTGCATATTTGCTACCTAAAATTACCAAAAATAGAAAAAGGATATCTGTGTGTAACTTCTGTGTGTGCAAGGTGTGTGGTTATTCATTTTTGTTATTAGCACGCCAAAATTAGACCCAGATGAAAATTCGATAAATAACCATCACGTTATTAATTACAAACATGACCTATTTTACTGACAATGGACGTTAAAATCAGAATGTAAAATGCCCATAGTCTATTAACAGCAATATAACACCTGTTGTATTAAATACCATCTAAAAAGCTAACTTTTGTTGACACATATCAAAATCAAGATAACAGCTTAACCTTGATTTCAATAGTTAACTATATAATTTGATTTATGTAATGCAAAAGAAAAATATATGTTAAATATAGTGAGATTTTATCTTTTTACCAGTTTTGTTACAAAAAAAGAAGTGAAATAAAATACCTTATTATTTGTAAAAGTACAAATGTCTAAGTAACTCTTAAATGGTAGCGTTATTTTCTGTAACTCCCCCTTATTAGTAGTAATATGTATACTACAATATAAGTAATGCTCGAATAAATTTTATTTAAATTGTAGGTAAATTGAGGCAATAGAAAAGAAAAAATTTGACATCTCTCTCGCTTTGCTTTAACCAGTATAGGGTCAAACTAATTTTGAGACAGACAGGATTGTTATGCGTACTTACAGCCCAGTGACTATGAATACAATTATTACCACCACCACCACCGGAATTTTATATTGCGGGGCGGGCTGTCGCATATAAAAAACAAAAAACGAAAAAGCCCGCATTGAGAAATGCGGGCTTTTTTTTGGCGAAAAATCAGGAGAGCTGTATGCGAGTGTTAAAATTTGGGGGAACTTCAGTTGCCAATGCAGAAAGGGTGCTGAATGTTGCTGATATCGCTGAGAAAAAACGAGAGCAGGGACAAGTCGCTCTGGTATTATCAGCACCTGCCAAGATAACGAATTACTTGGTGGCAATGATTGAAAAAACGGCAGAAGGAGAAGAACCTCTCACTCAAGTACGAGAAGCAGAGCAAATCTTCGCTAATCTATTGCAAGGTTTAAGAGAAAATCAACCTGGTTTTGATTACCAAGGTTTAAAAGACAAAGTTGAGCGTGAGTTTGCTGAGATTAAACATATCCTGCATGGTATCTCCCTATTAGGGCAATGTCCTGATAGCATCAATGCTGCGATGATTTGTCGTGGTGAAAAGCTTTCGATTGCCATTATGGAGTCGGTGTTACAAGCTAGAGGATATAACGTTACCGTCATTGATCCGGTTAAAAATCTCCTTGCTCAAGGTCATTATCTCGAATCGACAGTGGATATTCCTGAATCAACTCGCCGTATTTCCGCCCTTAATATTCCGAAAGATCATATGATCTTGATGGCAGGTTTCACTGCCGGTAATGAAAAAAATGAGCTTGTGGTTCTCGGTCGTAATGGCTCAGATTATTCAGCCGCCGTATTAGCCGCGTGTTTACGTGCACAATGTTGTGAAATTTGGACGGATGTTGATGGTGTTTACACCTGTGATCCACGCCTCGTCCCAGATGCACACCTATTAAAAGGCATGTCCTATCAAGAGGCGATGGAACTTTCTTACTTTGGTGCCAAAGTCCTTCATCCACGCACTATTGCACCTATTGCTCAATTTCAAATCCCTTGTTTAATTAAAAATACGGGCAATCCAGAAGCACCGGGTACGTTAATTGGTGATGGTCAAAAAGATGACAGCACGCCGGTAAAAGGGATCACTAACCTGAATAATATGGCAATGATCAATGTATCAGGGCCGGGTATGAAGGGAATGGTGGGTATGGCGGCTCGTGTCTTTTCCGTGATGTCGCGAGCAGGAATATCGGTAGTATTAATTACTCAATCTTCATCTGAATACAGTATTAGTTTTTGTGTACCGCAAAAAGAGCTAATTAGAGCGCAAAAAGCACTGTCAGAAGAATTCTATCTAGAGTTAAAAGATGGCGTACTTGATCCGTTAGATATTATGAACAATGTTGCTATCATCTCGGTTGTCGGTGATGGTATGCGCACCCTTAAAGGGATCTCAGCCCGTTTCTTCTCTGCTTTAACTCGAGGCAATATTAATATTGTTGCTATTGCTCAAGGCTCTTCTGAACGTTCTATCTCTGCAGTTATTGCCAATGATGCAGCGACGAATGCGGTGCGTTTATGTCACCAAATGCTCTTTAACACTAACCAAATCGTAGAAGTCTTTATTGTCGGTGTCGGTGGTGTTGGCAGCGCGCTAATCGAGCAGATCCATCGTCAACAAGCATGGCTAAAAAACAAACATATCGACCTACGTGTTTGTGGGATTGCCAATTCACGTGCGATGCTAACCAATATGCAAGGTATCGATTTAGATAATTGGCAACAAGCGCTACAAGCAGCTAAAGAGCCTTTTAGCTTTAGTCAGCTTATTCGCTTAGAAAAAGAGTACCACTTCCTCAATCCTGTGATTGTTGATTGCACTTCAAACGAAATGATTGCACAGCAATACGCCAATTTCTTACAAAATGGCTTTAATGTTGTTACGCCTAATAAGAAAGCCAATACGATGTCGATGGATTACTATCATCAAATTCGCCAATCAGCGGAAGCATCACGTCGTAAATTCTTATATGACACTAATGTTGGTGCGGGTTTACCTGTTATTGAAAACTTACAGAACTTGCTTAATGCTGGCGATGAGTTGGTGCAATTTAATGGGATTCTTTCTGGCTCACTCTCTTATATTTTTGGTCAGCTAGATGAAGGAAAAAGCTTGTCTGAAGCGACACTTTCTGCGAAAGAAAAAGGCTTTACAGAGCCAGATCCAAGAGATGATCTCTCGGGAATGGATGTTGCACGTAAACTGCTTATTCTCGCTCGTGAAGCGGGCTATCAATTAGAGTTGAGTGATATTGATGTAGAACCTGTTTTACCTAGCTCATTTGATAGTACAGGTGATGTCGAGAGTTTCTTAAACCGCTTACCTCAAGTAGATGTTGAGTTTGATGCTAAAGTCGAAGAAGCCCAAAAGTCAGCGAAGGTATTACGTTATGTGGGGATCATCAATGAAGGGAAATGCCAAGTCAAAATAATGGCCGTTGATGCTAACGATCCTCTCTTTAAAGTAAAAAATGGTGAAAATGCGCTAGCCTTCTACACTCGCTACTATCAACCAATTCCTTTAGTTTTACGTGGATATGGTGCAGGAAATGATGTCACTGCTGCTGGGGTATTTGCAGATGTATTACGTACACTATCATGGAAATTAGGAGTTTAAAGGTGGTTAAAGTTTATGCACCGGCGTCAATTGGCAATGTGAGTGTCGGTTTTGATGTGTTAGGAGCCGCAGTTTCGCCTATTGATGGTCAATTATTAGGAGATTGCGTAACCGTTGAAGCGGCGCAAGAATTTCAACTTCACAGCAAAGGGCGCTTTGTTAGTAAATTACCTTCTGATGCTAAGCAAAATATTGTTTATCAATGTTGGGAGCTATTTTGTGAAAAATTAGGTAAACAATTACCTGTCTCGATGACACTTGAAAAAAACATGCCGATAGGCTCAGGATTAGGATCAAGTGCTTGTTCTGTTGTGGCTGCACTCGTTGCATTAAACGAATTTGCTCACAAACCATTTAGTGAAAGCCACTTATTATTAATGATGGGAGAGCTGGAAGGCCGTATTTCCGGTAGTGTGCACTACGATAATGTCGCGCCATGTTATTTAGGTGGTCTACAACTTATTTTGGAACAAAACGACATTATTTGTCAGCCTGTGCCAGCTTTTGACGATTGGTATTGGGTGATGGCTTATCCGGGGATCAAAGTCTCAACGGCACAAGCAAGGGCTATCCTCCCTAAACAATACGATAAAGCTGATATTATTAATCATGGTCGTTATTTATCTGGATTTATTCATGCTTGTCATACACAACAACCAAAACTTGCCGCAAGCTTAATGAAAGATGTGATTGCAGAGCCCTATCGAACACAGTTGCTCCCTGGTTTTGATAAAGCGAGAGAGGCTGCATTACAAAAAGGCGCGCTTGCATGCGGTATTTCAGGCTCAGGGCCAACGCTGTTTTCTATTACTGATTCATTGGCTATTGCCCAAGATGTGGCGCAATGGTTACAACAACATTATGTACAAAACGATGAAGGCTTTGTACACATCTGCCGTTTAGATACTCGTGGCGCAAGAGAGATAGGGTAAGTAATGAAATTATATAATTTAAAAGATAACCAAGAACAAGTCAGCTTTGCTCAAGCGGTTAAACAAGGTTTAGGAAAACAGCAAGGACTCTTCTTTCCCAAAGACTTGCCTTCATTTTCTCAAGCAGAAATTGATGCGCTATTAAAATTAGACTTTGCAACACGCAGTAGCCGTATTTTAAGTGCTTTTATCGGTGATGAAATTCCTGCTGATGTGTTAGCAAAACGTGTAAATACGGCATTTGCTTTTCCTGCGCCAGTGACACAAGTAGAAGAGGATATTAGTTGCCTTGAACTCTTCCACGGACCGACGCTGGCTTTTAAAGACTTTGGTGGCCGTTTTATGGCTCAAATGTTATCAGAAGTCGCGGGTGACCAGCCTGTTACAATTTTAACGGCGACATCCGGTGATACAGGAGCAGCGGTCGCTCATGCTTTCTACAAGTTAGATAATGTCCAAGTCGTGATCCTCTATCCCCAAGGAAAAATCAGCCCATTACAAGAAAAACTATTTTGTACATTAGGGGAAAATATTCATACTGTTGCTATTCAAGATGACTTTGATGCTTGCCAAGCATTAGTCAAACAGGCATTTGATGATGAATATTTAAAGAACACCATGCATTTAAACTCGGCTAACTCGATTAATATTAGCCGCCTACTGGCACAAATCTGCTATTACTTTGAAGCGGTTGCACAAATTCCAGCTGAAAAACGTCAACAATTAGTCATTTCTGTACCAAGTGGTAATTTTGGTGATCTCACTGCAGGATTACTGGCTAAATCTATGGGATTACCTGTTAAACGCTTTATTGCAGCGACCAATGTGAATGATACCGTTCCTCGCTATTTAGATAGTGGTAAATGGGAACCACATCGGACAATAGCAACACTTTCAAATGCGATGGATGTTAGCCAGCCTAATAATTGGCCTCGTATTGAAGAGTTATATCATCGCAAAGGTTGGCTGTTGTCTGATCTTTCGCATGGGGCTGTGAGCGATGAAACGACGGAAGAAACCGTACGTGAACTGGCACAAAAAGGCTATATTTCAGAGCCTCATGCGGCGGTTGCTTATCGTCTATTACGTGATGAGCTACAAGAAGGAGAATATGGGGTATTTTTAGGTACAGCTCATCCGGCGAAATTTAAAGAAAATGTCGAGCGTATTTTAGGTGATACATTACCTTTACCAAAAGAATTAGCTGAGCGTGCTGATAAAAAATTACTATCGCATCTTTTACCGGCAGATTTTTCTCAATTAAGAGCATTTTTGTTAGAACGAGCACCTAAATAAATATAATTATTTATATTAATTAATTTTGTTTTTATTAAAAAGCTCACTATAAGGGTGAGCTTTTTTATTGTTTTAAATAATTTTATACCCAAATAAAAATAAGAAAATAATCATTTAATGCTAAGGAGAATTACACTAGTTTTTATCTCTTAATGTAATTAACAATAAAGAGGTAGACTATGGGTAGATTTAAGAAAATTAATATCAATGATGATATTGAAAGAATTACACTAGAAATAGTGAAATATATTAAAGAGCATAGTGTTGAATTACCTTTTAATATTGATTCAGTAAGACGTGTTTTAATTGAGAATTATATTTATATTCTTACTTATAAAAATGAATATGCTGCTAATGACTTTCTAATAAAAATAGAAAGTAATTTATCTCTTTATAATCGGGATAAATTTACTAAAGCGATTGATTTTATTGTAAAAGAGATTAATGCAAGTATAGAAAATTTATTTGTTAATAATTCTTATCTTACAAACAAAAATTATCAAAAGCTAAATAAAACACGTATTAATTCAGTATTTCAGCATTACCCATCAGGATTTTTTCACTTAAAAATAGAAAATAAAAACTTATTTATACAGATAGATAATACCAATCAATTATTTAAAATCATTGACTTTGAAGGTACAGTGGAATTCTTTTCTAAAAAAGATGACCTTATTCATACTATTAATCAAATGGTTAAAAACAGTGTTGCTGATAACTCTATATCTTACCGATTTTACGCTAAGAACGAATATTTTAATTTCTTTACTCTCGATAAATATTGGCAAGTAACACCTAAAGATATTTATGCCGAAGTTATTAATGATATTAAGGCAAAAAAACAGGTACATATTGATAGTCATTTAACTATTGAATTAATAGATAGCTATTCATATAAAAATATTTTTATTGTTAGAGACTCTAATGAAAACTCAGAAAAAATACTCCATATATATCTTAATAATATTGATGAAGCATTCTTGATTGCCGTAGCTAAACATCGTCAGCTAAAAGAAAATGGTGAACATTTACTTTATAAATTAAATAAGGATTGGTTCTTTACTAAAATGAAAGATAAATCCGTTAAATATTTTTCACAAACTTCTGATTTATTAATACCATTAGAAAAGATAATGGGCAGAATTAATCTTGTCGCTTCAGCTGAAAATAATTATAATTTTAGCCATTTTGATCCACTTTCAGGGGTATGTTATGGAATAAGTTTGAAATATTTATTGGAGGTTAGAAATAATGGTATAGAAGGAGGGAATAAATATTTACATTGGCTAAAGGAAAATATTAACCTTTACAAGGACAAAAAAGAAAAGATATCTGATAAGCTTGAAAAAATTATATTTGATAGTGTACAAGAATATGAAGTATTAAAATTGATTAAAGAGATCAAGGAAATTAAATTCGCACAGATTTTTCAAATGGAGAGAATATATGAAAAAATAAATTATACAATTTTTGATTTAACAAAGGCGACCGAATACCGAAAAATTTTAGCAGAAAATGGCTTGAAAGCATCGAATGCAAATAGGCTAGAAAGTAGTCTCTCACAAATAAATTATCACTTAGAATATATAATGCAATATTATAATGAATATTATGCGATTATTGCATTTAAAACACATGCCATTGCTCTTGCTTATAAGAGATATTCTAATAATCATTATAAATTTACGCTATTTGATTCTAATTCTGAATTGACGGAATTTTCTAATATAGAATCAATAAAAGACGCTTTAATAAAAACAATGGGCTCTTATACTCTAAATAAAGCTGATGGAAAAGAATATTTTATAATTGATGAATATAAAAGAAATCCTACAACAAAATATCGTAGTTTATGGGATCAAAATGAAATCGAGTTACATAAAGGTATTGCTGAAAATATAAAAAAAATTGGTTTTTCATTGCCTTTTAAAGATGGTGTTGTTGGACGAGTTATTCATTACAGTGAACAGCGTGATCTCATTTTAGAACTTAAAATAAATAGTAAATTAGTTGAAGTCGTGGTCAAAAATGTTTTTGTTGATGAGGGAATATTTTTAGTTAAAAATAATTTAGATAAAATTCTTGAGAATAATAAATCCAGTAAAGTAATTATAATGAGTAATAGTGATGGTATTGATATTCAATTTACTGAATTTAATGCACATCAAAAAATGAGTAAGCCAAAAGGATATCTGGAATTTAATGATGTTTATTATCGAGATTTAATTAAGATTAATAGTTATTTATTAAATGGTAAAAAATCATTTTCATTGAATAAAATTGTTTCATTAATTGATACACTAAGGGGGAATATTTATTTTGATAAAATAACAGCCAGTTTTTCTATAATTGATGAAATTATACTATTTAATCAAAACAATGAAAATATTTCTCTTGTTGATATCCTGAATCAAGTGAAACAGAAAATAGAAGATAAATTATTCTATGGCGATCTCCTTTATGGAAAGGAAAAGTTAATTGCATTAGCACAAAAAAATAGCCTAGTAGCAGCAATTTTTTATCGAATGATGGTTAATGAAATCAATGAAGGTTATACTGGAATTAGTAATTTTATTTATGAGCAAATTATTGATAACCCTTTTTTAATATTAGATAAAAATAGAAATATCGGGGTTGTTGGTTATGATTATACGATTAATTTTAAAAATAATTATAAAGCGTTAAAAGAAATTATTGATGGTATTGATGTTTCTGAAATAAAAAATATTTTTCTTTTAGATGATGAAAATAGACTGCACTTAAAATTAACTTATCAAAGATTATCAGAATATAGAAACAACAAGTATGTTAATAAGCTTCTTCATTTGATTGAAGATGAAATTGATTCTATAAAAAAAACAGATGATGCAGGTATTTATCGTGATTTATATCTGGAGTTTTTTAGCAATCATCAGTTTAATAATAGAGTGATTATTCATGAAATAGCACAATTAGAAAGTTATTTTAATAATAATTATCAGGAGCGAAACCATGGCTATCATCCTAGTAATTTTTATATTAATGAAAATGATCCTCTTACCCTACTAGAAAAGTCATTTAATCAGAACAAAAATGAAATAGATGGTAGTTATCTGTTATTTAATGAAAGTAAAGAAAATTTTGATTTTTTATTTGTTGATAATAATTTTATTACTAGAGATTTTGTAGATAATATTATTATTGAAAGCATTAGTGGCGTTTATCAAGATGATATCGTCATTTATTTCTATAATGGTGTAAAAAGTGAACAATTAACACAATACTTAAAAGATAAACCAGAAATAGGCCGTTTTCTTGATTATTGTTTAAAACATGAAATAAGAGTGATTGCTGCTGGAAATGAAGAATACTTTCCTGCCACCAATGCGCTTGTTAAGCAGAAAAGCCGTGTTGAATCACTACAAAATGTTATTTTACAACATCAATTTGTTGGTGAAAGAACAATTGTTTTTGCCAATAAGGAGACTTTATTTAGTTATCAAAGTGGTCATTTATTTATTGAAGGGATTGCTCAGCGGCTAAATATGCCTATTTATACTGTGACGGATAACAGTGTTATACTTGAAAATGAATACATTATGGTAAAACCGACGACTGAAAGTCAGTTTATTGGTCACCCTTTACTTGCTGATACAGGTGCATCTAATACGCTACTTACTGAAACAGTACCTAATGAGCCTAATACAATGTCTAATAGGCAAAGAGTAGATATTGAAAATAAAAACTATGCTGCAGAAATCTATCAATTCGTCTCACACAATTACACTAATTATAGAGATAATCAAGAGTTTAAGTTAGGTTATCAGAATGAGATTAGCACTATTTTTCCTGACTATTCTGACAATATGACCATTGCTGATATTTTAAATTACATTCAGTTAAATCGCTATCAGATCAATTATGCTCAATTAGGTGCAATTATTAGGAAAGTCGATCAAATTAACCTTAAATATCATAAAGAAAAACTTGCAGAGTTCAGTGATAAAATAATAAATCACGATTTACTTATTGATAATGCAATTGAGAAATATTTGGTTGAATTATCGGCAATATTTAATACGTCAGATAATAGTTTAATAAAAAGGAATTTAATTCAATCACTTTATGATCCCTCTGTTAATAAAGAATTTAACCAATTTTTAATGGATGGAACGAACTTTGAACAGTGGCAAGAAATAACTAATAAAGACTATGGGAATTATAGTTTAACGGAAAGAACGTATCAAGTTATTGAAATTATTCATGCAATTTATGATACTCCTCACTTAATAGATAATTTAAGTGAACTATCTAAAAATAGGCTTAATGCTTTTTTTGATGAGGGTAATAAAGGTATTTTATCACGAGTATTATTGAACATAATTTCAAGCTTTGAACTCTATAAAGAGACCATAAATAATTTAAAAAAACTCGCTGTTATCAGTCAGTCTGATGAAGAGATTAGCGCTTTATCGCCGACAGAAGCATTAAATAAACTCAATGAATTTAAAGGCGAAGTTAACTTAGCCACAAGTGAAGATAGCTCTACCATTTCTTCTAAAGTAGAAATTAATAATCTTGTCATTGACAAAAGATTACTCTGTTATTTAGGTGCAAAGATAAATGGTGAAAGTATCGATGCGATAGATCTTAATCAGATAGAGAACTGGGATAAAAAAATTACTTTTGATCCTCAGCATCTTAATGATTATTTTTTATCTGTGACGGGCAATGAAAAAGATAAAGAAGTTATTGTATTATTACGTTATCTATTAAATAGCAAACAAGATAAAATTAAATATTTTCTTTCTCATATGGCCAGTAGAGCTGATTATGTCGCGGCTCATGAAAGATTAATTAAAATAATAGCATTAGGTAGTAAACAGTATAATCAGCAAGATTGGGAAAATTTAAGAATACCTTCATTAAAAATTCCCAGACATATGAGAGTTATCAGTAAAATTGGTTACGCTAATATTAGCTTCGGTATATGGCAATCAATCAATTCAACCTTTATGCTTGCGGAGCAACTTAATAATCCGCTATTAACCCCTCAAGAGCATAGAGAGACCATCAATAATCTTGCCATAACATGGTCAGAAATGGCCTATAATGGCTTATCTGAACTCATTGAAATCGCTTTAGCTAAAGGATTATTAAAGTACCGTAATAATCCTTTGGAGTATATTAGTAAAACCAGCACTCGAATAGGTATCGGGCTTAATATCCTGTCTATTGGATTTGATATCTATAATATCTACGATAACTTTAGTCGTATCTCAGTAGAAAAAAATGAAAAACGACGGATTGACTATATTGTGAATGGCTCTTTAGCTATAGTTTCCGGATTGGTTACTTTGGGGGTTTCTATCGCAATGCTTGCTGGCTCGACGGTCGCGGGGCCTATTGGTATTGTCGCGGGCGCTGTTATCGCCTTAGCCATTTCAATTTATAATGCCGCAAGACTGATAGAAGAAGCGAAAGAAAAAATAGGATTTACACCACTAGAAGAACTTAATAATGGTTTTTATGCATTTTTAATGGGGGATATCTTACCAAGCAAAAAGAATGAAATCGTCTATTTAGAGACAATATCACAGTTAGAAACCATGATTGACCAAAATGCGCAAGAACATCTTAAAGAAATAAAAAAACAGGAGCCTCACAGTTATTATTTTTATACGAATGAGAAACAACTTTATGAAGAACATCATTATTATAAAGTGATCCCTCGTATATTGGGGAAAACGTTAGATAATATACTTAATCCGTTTGGAGAAATTGTTGTACAACGAGTGGCGAAAAATTTAAGTAAAGAAGAAGCAGAAAAGATAGCTGCGCTTTCTCATTATCTTAGTGTCGAAAGAACGGAATATAAATACTATGTTCCTAAAGAAGCCATCGCAACAGATGAAATTCTCATTTTTGATATGGATTTTTATGTTAATCAATTAAATCGTTATACGATTAATTTTGCATTTGAAGATGATAATCCTGTTTTTGAGGATGAGGTGAATATCTCTTTTTTTGATAAAATAAGAACAACAAAAGAAAAAACATGGCAAAATTTATCATCAGGAGAATTAACAGATGATTTAATTAAATCAACAGCTGAAAAACAATATTTTGAGCCAAGTTGGCGTGAGAATGAGCTATTTTATTTTAATACTTATAATGGGGATGATATTATTGCTGCACCATTAATAACACAAAATATATTTGATGTTCATAATGGGACTAAACGATTAAGTGGAGGAGAAAAAGATGACACCTTTAATGTGTTCACTTCTGAATCTCCTCGTTATGCCAGCCGTTTTTATGGTAGAGAAGGTAATGATACATTACGTATTATTCAGACAGAAAAAAAATATATAGGGTATGAAGTTAATCTATCTAAAAATTATATTAAATTTATCGGGGGAGAAAATAAATCCAATAGCCAGAGTTTTCATGCCAGACTTTTTATCTTTCAAGAGCAAGGACAAATCTATACTCATAAATTAGCGGATACAATGCCTAATATAACACTACAAAAACAATCCGTTATTGCCTATTTAGAGAGTATTGAAAATGTAGTAGGCAGTGAAATAGGTAATGATATTATTTATGGTGACCAAAAAAATAACTATTTAAATGGCATGGGAGGGGTAGATTCATTATATGGATTAGCTGGAGATGATACGCTGGTATTACGGGAAGGTTATGCACAAGGAGGGGCGGGGAATGATAGTTATACTATTCTAAGAGCATCAAATACGGATAATAATGTTAAACAACTTGAAACTATTATTGATGAAGAGACGCATACAGAAGCTAGTCTTATCCAGTTAAATTATACTTTTGATGAAATTACCGCTATTTCTCGTCGTGAAACAGATATTGTTTTTACGCTTAAAGTTAGTAATGATAAAGATCCTGATCAATTTATCGAGCATTTAATTGCATTAAGTCATGTATACCAAGATAAAAATAGTCAATTATTAGCCCATCGATATACCATTGTGACTATGGATGGTTTTATACTTACTATTAATGAAAATAATAATCAACCAAGAGAGGTATCATATAACTTTAGTTATTTAGAAAAGTATAATCAGCAAGAGAAGCTTCAACAGCTTTCTATTAATGACGATAAACACACATTGTCTATTCAATCTGAAAATAAAACTAAACTTATTCAATTATTACCTGAGCTACAATACAGTGGTTTCTCTTCTGGAGAACATTTAAAGCTTAATCTACAGGGTAATAGCGAGAATAATCATTATGCTGGAATTGCGGCTCATTCATCAATTAAACTGAGTCGCGGTTATGACAATTATCAAATAAGCTCATTGCTAGCTAAAAATAGAAATGAAAAGATCACTATTTCTCTGAGTGATAATGATAAACAATTAACATCTGATTGTACTAGTCATTTCTTTTTATCCGATGTGAGTGGATTTGATTTGATGTTTAGTGATGGCGTTTTATCTCATCGCTATAATCCTGATGCTCATATTAAACTTGTTTTCGATACGGAAAGTGTTAGTGCTATTTTTAACTCAGGAATGACACTTCAATTTATTGATAAAGATAATCGAGTTTTTCATTTGCCTAAGCCAGACAGCGGTCAGCGTTTACTGATCCCCACTATCACTTTGGATGTTAGGTTGAGTCATCAAAGTGATGTTCTGATGATCCCACCCTCCCTACGTTTAAATAAAGAGGCATTATCATTGTATCCTCAGTATTTTCATAGAGAAGAACCATCATCACGTTCAACGCAATTACAGCGTATTATATCCACTCAAACACTAGAGCCTTATCCATTAAAGGTAACAGAATTACTGAGAGATGATATTGCCGTTAATGATAATCAACCTGTTAATTCTATTTTGTCTCTCAATAAACTATTTTCAAACAGATCACAAGATATATTCTCTCAAGCCATAGATTTATTACCAATGATAGAATTAATGGATAGTGATGATATTGTTGTTAATCATAATCAAAGTAGTTCAGTGATTGATGGGGGGAAAGGTGATGATCATATTATTGTCAATAAAGGGCACCATATTTTAATTGCTGGGGAAGGTAATGATAATCTTAATGGCGGAAGTGGACATGATCTGTTTATTTCAACCTCAGGGAATGATTATCTAAGTGGAGGAAGTGGTAATAATGTTTATATAGTACAAAAACGTCATAGTGAAGTGACGGTGTATGATGAAGGTGAAATGAGCCATATTTTTGTATTAGGGTTATCTGAGCATGAAAAGTTAATATCTTCCCAAGTAGGTGAAGATTGGCAGTACCGAACTACCGATAATCAGTTTATTTTAACGGTTAAAACAACAAGGGTAGGGAAAGCTGAAAATAATACGGTGAAGGTTGTGGAAAAGCAGCAAATATTGTCACCACGAGCGCTTGCGACAATTATTCAACAAATGGCTCAATTTAATCAGCAACAACTATCGACGATGCAAGGCAGTGATGTTATTCCCTCATCAAACTGGTCGCCTTTAGCTGTGGTCGTTAAGCATTTATAATTTCCCTTGTGACCCAATAAAAATAGCCCTAGTTTCAGGGCTATTTTTATGAATTACTATCATTTGATAGCAAAAAATGAGGCTTATTTTGCTAAATGTTCTGCACGTTTAAAGACAAGGGTATTGCCTTCAGACTCGGCGGCATTAAATTGATAACCCTCTAGATTAAATTCTTTAAGTTGTGCCTTATCACTTAATCTTTCTTGAATAATAAAACGGCTCATTAAACCTCTTGCTTTTTTAGCATAAAAACTAATCACTTTATATTTGCCATTTTTCTCATCAAGAAAAACAGGTTTAATAATTTCCGCATTGAGTTTTTTTGGGTTGACTGATTTAAAATATTCATCAGAGGCTAAATTAACCAAGATATTATCCCCTTGAGCTTCAAGGGCGTTATTTAACTTTTCAGTAATTATGTTACCCCAAAACTGGTATAGATCACTGCCTTTTTTATTGTTCAGTTTTATGCCCATCTCTAAGCGGTAAGGTTGCATTAAATCGAGTGGGCGCAATACGCCATATAAACCGGAAAGGATACGTAAATGCTGTTGTGCAAATTGAAAGTCGTCATCTGTGAAAAGTTCAGCGGCTTGCATTCCGGTATAAACATCACCTTTGAACGCTAAAATGGCTTGTCGCGCATTATCGGGTGTAAAGTCAGGTTGCCATTCACCAAAGCGAGCCGCATTTAGTCCTGCCAATTTATCACTAATTTTCATTAAGCTTGCGATATCACTGGACGACAGTTTTCGACATTCTGTAATAAGTTGTTGGGAATATTTTAGCAATTCAGGCTGGGTGAACTGCGTTGTTGCTAAAGGCGATTCGAAATCCAGTGTTTTAGCTGGTGAAATAGTAATTAGCATAATTCCCTCAATAGTTATTTTGATTTAGTTCTACTATAGCAAATTGTTTGGTAGATAAGTTAAATCATAATAATAGGAAAAAACAATACTTTCACCAATGTGCCATAAAATAGACATATTAAACGATTCAGCCTGAGTTGTTATTCTGTTTTTTGCTACTTTTGTTTTGCGAAATCGTTTGGCATTCAAATAATTGCTTTCGATGAATCTAAGCATCTTGTAGTGTGAGCAGTCCATGTTATTATCAATAGATATCCGCAGGTGACTGCAAACAGATTTACCTAGTAGATGAGATAAACAAAATGACCAACAAATTAACTTCTTTGCGTAAACTGACTACAGTTGTAGCTGATACAGGTGACATTGCAGCAATGAAACTGTATCAACCTCAAGACGCAACTACCAACCCTTCTTTAATTTTAAATGCAGCCCAAATTCCTGAATATCGTAAATTAATCGATGAAGCGATTGAATGGGCGCGTTCACAAAGCGATTCTCGCGAGCAACAAATCGTTGATGCGTGTGATAAACTTGCTGTCAATATCGGTTTAGAAATCTTAAAACTGATCCCAGGTCGTATTTCAACAGAAGTTGACGCACGTCTTTCTTATGATACCGAAGCCTGTATCGTCAAAGCGCGTCGTTTAATTAAACTGTATAACGAAGCGGGTATTAGTAACGATCGTATCCTGATTAAACTTGCTTCTACATGGCAGGGTATTCGTGCAGCTGAGCAATTAGAAAAAGAAGGTATCAACTGTAACCTAACTTTACTGTTCTCTTTTGCTCAAGCTCGTGCATGTGCAGAAGCTGGTGTATACCTGATCTCTCCATTCGTTGGCCGTATTATGGATTGGTATAAAGCCAATACAGATAAAAAAGAGTTTGCACCAGCAGAAGATCCAGGTGTTATTTCTGTAACTGAAATTTATAACTACTATAAAGAGCATGGTTATAACACCGTCGTTATGGGAGCTAGCTTCCGTAATATTGGTGAAATTTTAGAATTAGCAGGTTGTGATCGCCTAACTATTTCTCCTGCGTTATTAAAAGAGTTATCAGAAGCACAAGGTGAAGTAGAGCATAAACTATCCTTTAATGGTGAAGTTAAATCACGTCCTGCGCCAATCACTGAAGCTGAATTTTATTGGCAACATAATGCTGATCCAATGGCTGTTGATAAATTATCTGATGGTATTCGTAAATTTGCGGTTGATCAGGAAAAATTAGAAAAAATGATTGCAGATTTATTATAATCTGGCGTTTAATTCTTATAAAAACTGACAACACCCACTTTAAATAGGGGGGTGTTGTCTTTTTTTTTATTGCAAAATAATATTTAAAATAATTTTAAGATTAAATTGATTTGAATAAATAATTTATCCGGTAATAATTATAAAAATTAATTATTAAAAACATCCTATTTATTATTGGTGAATTATGAAAAAGATGGTTTTGGCAACAGTACTGGCATCGCTCTTTTTTAGTAGTGTTGCTATGTCAGAAGATAAAACAGCCTTCTCTTTACCTGCGATTGAAAAAAGTGCGGAAGAAGGGAATGCCGCTTCTCAGTATCAACTTGGTGTTAAATATGAAGGTGGCGAAGGTGTAGAACAAAATACACAAAAAGCATTGGAGTGGTACACAAAAGCGGCTGAACAAGGTCATGCAGAAGCGCAATTAAATTTAGCGTTAATGTATGATATGAATGATGATATTGAGCGTGATGCTGAAAAAGCGGTTTATTGGTATAACAAAGCGGCTGTTCAGGGACTCTCTTTAGCACAATACAATTTGGCCGTCTCTTTTGATGAAGGGGATGGTGTAGAGCAAGATCATGAAAAAGCAGTGTATTGGTATACAAAAGCCGGTGAACAAGGTGATAGCGATGCGCAGTATAATTTAGCGATTTCATATGATGAAGGTATCGGTATCGAACAAGATCATGAAAAAGCGGTGACTTGGTACACTAAAGCCGCAGAGCAAGGTCATGCTGATGCACAATACAACTTAGCTGTCTCTTACGATGAAGGCGAAGGGGTCGAGCGTGATGGTAGCAAAGCGGTATTCTGGTATACCAAAGCGGCAAATCAAGGTAATCGAGATGCACAAAATAACCTTGGTGTGATGTATGACGAAGGTGATGGTGTAGCAAAAGATCAACGTAAAGCGAATGAATGGTATAAAAAAGCTGCGCTACAAGGTAATGGCTTGGCACAAAATAACCTTGCAATAAACTATTATTATGGCAAAGGAGTTAAACGTAACTTGAAAGAAGCCTATGCATGGTTTGCTGTTGCTGTAGAAAATGGTGAAGGTGATGAGGCTATGCTAAAACGAACCGCCCGTGCCCTCAATGCTGCTCAATTAGCAGAAGCTAAACTTTTAGCTGCTTCTTATATTGCTAAATATCTTGATGACTAAGATTAAATCATTAATGTGATAAAAAACGGGAGTATAAAACTCCCGTTTTTTTATAGCTAAAATAACATAATAGCTTTTACTGAGATTGTTTTTAATTCACCCGTGTTCTCGTGTTAATATCAGCACGCTAATTGGCAGTTATTGATTAATTTGAGGTTGATATGAATGAATTACGTATAGGACTGGTTTCTGTTTCTGATCGTGCATCCAGTGGTGTTTATGAAGATAAAGGCCTGCCCGCTTTAGAAGCTTGGCTAAAAAAAGCAATCACAACCCCTTTTCATATCGAATCACGTTTGATCCCCGATGAGCAACTGATGATTGAACAAACATTATGTGAACTGGTTGATGAAGCAGGATGTCACTTGGTTTTAACAACGGGAGGCACAGGGCCTGCTCGTCGTGATGTTACGCCTGATGCAACATTGGCGATTGCTGATAGAGAGATGCCAGGCTTCGGTGAGCAAATGCGCCAAATCAGTTTGAAATTTGTTCCTACGGCGATTTTATCTCGTCAAGTGGGAGTTATTCGTAATCAAGCCTTAATTTTAAATTTACCGGGACAGCCTAAAGCAATCGCAGAGACATTAGAGGGATTAAAAGACAGTGAGGGACAGGTGATTGTCAGTGGTATTTTTGCCAGTGTTCCTTATTGTATTCAATTATTGGATGGCCCTTATATCGAAACTAACGAAGAAATTGTGGTTGCCTTTAGACCTAAATCAGCACGCCGTTCTACATCTGCTTAATACATTGCATCGGTTGTTTTTGTTATTAATATTGAATGTGAGTACGTTTTGCAACCTAATAAGATTAAATAAGAACAACCTGCTATTTTTACCTATGAGTGATGATTTATTGATCATTGAGATAACCCGCTTTGTGTAATAATTGATTGAAACTGTTATATTTCAATTAGTTATTTTTTATATTAATGGATTATCGTTGTTGTTTTACATCATCATAATGGGTTAAAGATAATATTTGTCATAACCTATTGATATGTAATATTTATTTTTTATATTGTTATTTTACTAGATCTTTTTTTTATCTTTTTACTATTTTTTTTTATTTTTCCCCTTGATGAATGTATTTATGACCCCATCTATTTTTCAACTGCAATTACCACTATTGAGTTGCGTTGATGTTTATCCGCTTTGTGATGATATTGAGTCCATTAATTTTTTGACTTGAAAAATGAATATTCATCCTCATATAGATTGGTAATCAAATTGATAAAGAATTCTCTTTGGAGGCGTTTAAATGGGTAAAATTATTGGTATTGACCTGGGTACAACTAACTCTTGTGTTTCTGTAATGGACGGTAAGAATGCCCGGGTTATTGAAAACGGTGAAGGCGATCGTACCACTCCTTCAATTGTTGCATATGCACAAGATGGTGAAATTCTAGTTGGTCAACCAGCAAAACGTCAGGCTGTGACTAACCCACAAAATACATTATTTGCCATCAAACGTTTAATCGGTCGTCGTTTCGAAGACGCGGAAGTACAACGTGATGTTTCTATCATGCCTTACAAAATTATTAAAGCTGATAATGGTGATGCATGGGTTGAAGCACGTAACGAAAAAATGGCTCCACCACAAGTTTCTGCTGAAGTATTGAAAAAAATGAAAAAAACAGCGGAAGATTACTTAGGTGAACCAGTTACAGAAGCTGTTATTACAGTTCCTGCTTACTTTAATGATGCGCAACGTCAAGCAACTAAAGATGCGGGTCGTATCGCGGGCTTAGATGTTAAACGTATTATTAACGAACCAACAGCTGCGGCATTGGCTTATGGTTTAGATCGTGAAGTGGGTAACCGCACTATCGCTGTTTATGACTTAGGTGGTGGTACATTCGATATCTCTATCATCGAAATTGATGAAGTTGATGGCGAAAAAACCTATGAAGTTCTGTCAACCAATGGTGATACTCACTTAGGTGGTG
This sequence comes from Proteus sp. HMSC14B05, assembly GCF_001808035.1. Classification (NCBI taxonomy): domain Bacteria; kingdom Pseudomonadati; phylum Pseudomonadota; class Gammaproteobacteria; order Enterobacterales; family Morganellaceae; genus Proteus; species Proteus sp. HMSC14B05. Next base: position 135,429 of record NZ_KV792000.1, read on the forward strand.
AAGACTTCGATAGCCGTTTAATTAACTACTTAGTTGATGAGTTTAAGAAAGAACAAGGTATTGACCTGCGTAATGATCCATTGGCAATGCAACGTCTGAAAGAAGCTGCAGAAAAAGCAAAAATTGAATTATCTTCAGCTCAACAAACAGATGTGAACTTACCTTATGTTACTGCTGATGCGACAGGGCCTAAACACTTAAATATCAAAGTGACTCGTGCAAAACTGGAATCTTTAGTTGAAGACTTAGTAAAACGTTCAATGGATCCAGTAAAAGTTGCATTAGAAGATGCGGGCTTGAAAGTTAGTGAAGTAAACGACGTTATTCTGGTTGGTGGTCAAACTCGTATGCCTATGGTACAAAAAACTGTGGCTGAGTTCTTCGGTAAAGAACCACGTAAAGACGTTAACCCAGATGAAGCTGTTGCTATGGGTGCTGCTGTTCAAGGTGGTGTATTAGCTGGTGATGTTAAAGATGTTCTGTTACTTGACGTGACTCCACTGTCTTTAGGTATTGAAACTATGGGTGGCGTGATGACTTCGCTGATTGCGAAGAATACCACTATCCCAACTAAACATAGCCAAGTATTCTCTACCGCTGAAGATAATCAATCAGCTGTAACTATTCACGTATTACAAGGTGAGCGTAAACGTGCGAGTGATAACAAATCACTGGGTCAATTTAACTTAGATGGTATTCAACCTGCACCACGTGGTATGCCACAAATTGAAGTGACTTTTGATATCGATGCTGATGGTATCTTGCATGTATCTGCAAAAGATAAAAACAGTGGTCGTGAACAAAACATCACCATTAAAGCTTCTTCAGGTTTAAATGAAGAAGAAATCCAAAAAATGGTACGTGATGCAGAAGCTAATGCAGAAGCAGACCGTAAATTTGAAGAGTTAGTGCAAACACGTAACCAAGCAGATCAATTAGTTCACGGTACACGTAAACAAATTGAAGAAGCGGGTGACAAATTAGCGGCTAACGATAAAGAAGCTATCGAAAAAGCGTTAAGCGAATTAGAAATTGCTTCTAAAGGTGAAGATAAAGCTGCTATTGAAGCAAAACTGCAAGCGTTAGTTGAAGCTTCAAAACCTCTGTTAGAAATTGCACAACAACAAGCTCAAGCGGGTGCAGGTAATACTGCCGATGCAACTGATGCAGGTGCGAAGAAAGATGACGATGTTGTCGATGCAGAGTTTGAAGAAGTAGACGGCAAAGATAAAAAATAATGCCCTTAACGGGCCGCGGTAACTCAATGATGAACAGTTACTGATACCGAAACACGGGCGTCGAGGCAACTCTACGCCCGTGTGCTTATGTCAAGGGTAATCCAGAATGGCGAAAAGAGATTTTTACGAAGTACTCGGGTTAAGTAAAACAGCCGATGAAAAAGAGATCAAACGTGCTTATAAGCGTTTAGCGATGAAATATCACCCAGATCGTAATCAAGGTGATAAAGATTCGGAATCTAAATTTAAAGAAATTAAAGAAGCTTACGAAGTTCTTAGCGATCCACAAAAACGTGCGGCCTATGATCAATATGGTCATGCTGCCTTTGAACAAGGTGGTTTTGGTGGTCAAGGCGGTGGCGGCTTTGGTGGCGCTGACTTTAGCGATATCTTTGGTGATGTATTTGGCGATATTTTTGGTGGTGGTCGTCGTCAACAACGTGCTGCACGCGGCTCAGATTTGCAATACAACATGGACTTAACGCTAGAAGAAGCTGTTCGTGGTATTACCAAAGAGATCCGCATTCCAACCTTAGAAACCTGTGATAAATGCCACGGTAGTGGGGCAAAAGAAGGCACATCAGCGGAAACTTGCTCAACATGTCATGGGGCAGGTCAGGTTCATTTACGTCAAGGTTTCTTCACCGTTCAACAACCATGCCCTACCTGTCATGGTCGCGGTAAAGTAATTAAAGAGCCTTGCTCTAAATGTCATGGTGATGGCCGTGTTGAACGTTATAAAACCTTATCAGTTAAAATCCCGGCGGGAGTGGATACCGGTGATCGTATTCGTTTAAGTGGTGAAGGTGAAGCGGGTGAGCAAGGCGCACCGGCGGGCGATCTGTATGTACAGGTTCATGTTCGTCAGCACCATATATTTGAACGAGATGGTAATAACCTCTATTGCGAAGTACCTATTAACTTTGCGGTTGCAGCATTAGGGGGAGAAATTGAGGTGCCAACTCTGGATGGTCGTGTGAAACTAAAAATTCCAGCAGAAACACAAACTGGCAAAATGTTCCGCATGAAAGGCAAAGGTGTTAAATCTGTACGTAGCCATGGTGTCGGTGATTTAATGTGTCGTGTTGTTGTTGAAACGCCAGTGAAACTGAATGAAAAACAAAAGCAGCTTATGGAACAGCTAGGTGAATCATTTGGTGGTAAAGGTGGTGAAAAAAATACACCGCGCTCTAAGAGTTTCTTAGATGGAGTAAAGAAATTCTTTGATGATTTAACCAAATAATTTTTGCGTTATCTTCATTCCCAAAAAGCCTGATAATGTATTGCCTATCAGGCTTTTTCTTATTAATTTCATAAAAATACCTAGAAACTTATCCTCTGTTATCTTCAATAGTCATTCCCCTCTTATTTCATTAGGTATCCTCTGGTAACAAAAAAGGTTGAACAATATTATCTTCACCTCTTATTATTCTTGTGAATGAATTATCAACTATTCTTAATAAAAAGCACACTATAGTCACAATAATATGGATAAAAAATAGAATATTTACCTATTTTCTATCAATTCTTGTTTTAAATGTGAATTATTACTTATGTTTATCATAAAAAATAATTGTATCAATAGGTTGTATTTTATTTTTTTTATTTTTGTTTTTTATCTTTCGTGATATTACTTATTGATTATTTTTTACATAATCCCTTCTTTACTCTTGATATAAGCGATTGAGATCGAAAAAGCCGAATTATTTTTGCTAAATAATCTGTTTTTTACGAATTCATAATTAGCATATTATTAACACAAATAGACATTTTTAGGTTAACAATATGACAGCAATTATTAGACAATTTTTAAGATTAGAGGCATCAGGCGGTATTCTTCTGATTGTTGCTGCTATTATCGCATTAATAATGGCGAATACACCTCTTAGTGCTTTGTATAATGAGTTTTTATCTATCCCAATAATGATTAAATTTGGGGCATTAGAGCTAGATAAACCGTTGATCTTATGGGTTAACGATGCACTCATGGCCATCTTTTTCTTAGTGGTAGGATTAGAAGTCAAACGGGAGCTAAAAGAAGGTTCCTTAGCGCAACGTGATCGCGCTATTTTTCCTGCAATTGCTGCAGTAGGAGGAATGTTAGCACCTGCTTTGATTTATCTATTTTTTAATCATGGCGATGCGATTGGTCAACAAGGATGGGCTATTCCGGCAGCAACAGATATTGCTTTTGCTCTAGGTGTAATGGCGTTACTAGGGCGTCGCGTTCCTGTGGAATTGAAAGTCTTTTTATTAGCGCTAGCCATTATTGATGATCTTGGTGTCATTGTGATTATTGCTCTCTTTTACTCTAAGAGTGTGGCATTAGTCCCGTTATTATTGGCAGCGCTAATCACCATCATGTTGTTTATTCTTAATTGGCGTAAAGTGAGTAATACAGCAGTTTACTTAGTCCTAGGCTTTATTTTGTGGGTGTGTATTTTGAAATCAGGTATACATGCCACAATAGCGGGAGTGATTGTTGGATTCTTGATCCCATTAAGAGATAAAGAGGGGGCTTCACCGTCGGAAGAGTTAGAGCATGTTTTACACCCGTGGGTTGCCTATTTAATATTACCGCTATTTGCATTTAGTAATGCGGGGGTTTCTTTAAATGGCGTTACCCTTGATGGCATGTTATCGACCTTACCCGTTGGTATTGCGTTAGGGCTTTTCTTAGGTAAGCCGATTGGGATTTTTCTCTTTAGTTGGGTTTCGGTAAAACTAGGGATTGCAAAATTGCCAGATGCGATTAATCTTAAGCAAATATTTGCCGTTTCTGTTTTATGTGGTATCGGTTTTACTATGTCTATCTTTATCGCAGGTCTTGCGTTTGAAGGTGCCATAGAAGCCTATAATACATACTCTAAACTGGGTATTTTAGTTGGCTCCACCATGGCTGCTGTTGTGGGATATTTATTGCTTAACTCTGTTTTACCGAAGTTGAAGCAGAAGCAAAAATAGCGAAATTGAGTAGGGAACTCGTTTTCTAAACACAATAAAAACCGAGCTATAAACATAAACCTACGGCGCAATACCTTGTATTGTGCCGTAGGTGTTTTTATGAGGATTGGAGAAAGGAACACCAATCGCTAATGCGTTGTTAACGAAGTCTGTGTGATGAGATCACAGAAGTTGAAAGGAAAATCACTATGCGTGTGTCACATCTCAATTTTAATCATCTTTATTATTTTTGGCATGTGTGTAAAGAAGGCTCTGTTGTAGGGGCTGCGGAAGCGCTGTATCTGACACCTCAGACAATTACAGGGCAAATTAAAGCATTAGAAGAAAGATTAGGGGGGAAATTATTCAAGCGTCAAGGGCGCGGATTAGTTCCCTCTGAATTAGGTCAGCTTATTTTTCGCTATGCCGATAAAATGTTTATGCTGAGCCAAGAGATGCTAGATATTGTCAACTATAGTCGAGAATCTAACCTGTTATTTGATGTTGGGGTTGCCGATGCGCTATCCAAACAACTTGTTAGTCGTGTATTAGAAACGGCGGTTATTGATCATGAACAAATACATTTACGCTGTTTTGAATCGACTCACGAATTGTTGTTAGAGCAATTAAGTCAGCATAAGTTAGATATGATTTTATCTGATTGTCCCGTAGATTCCTCACAACAAGAGGGGCTGTTCTCTGTTAAATTGGGTGAGTGTAGTGTCAGTTTTTTCTGTAGTCAGCCAATACCAGAAAAGCCATTCCCAGAATGTTTAGAAGATAGAAAATTGCTTATCCCTGGTCGACGCTCTATGTTAGGTCGTCATTTGTTAACTTGGATACGCAATAAAAATCTTCAAGTAGAAATTTTAGGTGAATTTGATGATGCCGCATTAATGAAAGCATTTGGTTTAAATCATAATGCTATCTTTGTTGCACCTTCTATTTATACCAATGAGACATTTGTCCAAAGTAATATTGAGGAAATAGGCACATTAGACTCGGTAAAAGAAGAGTATTACGTTATTTTTGCTGAACGAATGATCCAGCATCCGGCAGTACAACGTGTATGTAATACCGATTTTTCAGCTTTGTTTAGTGGTGAAAAGAAAGCCAATAACGAATGAAATACGTAGAGTTTGCATAGACAGAATGTAAAAAAACCGGCCTAAGCCGGTTTTTTAAACACAAAAAACAATAATTACATTGCTTTGATTTGTGCTTGCAGATTAGCTTTATGACGTGCTGCTTTATTCTTATGAATTAAGCCTTTAGTTGCCTGACGGTCAACAATTGGTTGCATGTCATTAAATGCTTTTTGTGCTGCTTCTTTATCACCAGAAGCAACTGCTGCGTATACTTTTTTGATGTAAGTACGCATCATTGAACGACGGCTTGCGTTGTGCTGACGACGCTTTTCAGACTGAACCGCACGTTTCTTAGCTGATTTGATATTAGCCAAGTTCCAACTCCCAAATATATTCTAGCGAGGACAATACAAAGGTGAAGGAATATGCCTTTTCAACCTAAGTTTGTCAATGGATTTATACAAAATTAGCGTCGTTGTACGCGACACTGGTTTCGTTGTGATGGCGCAAGATTTTATCAGTTAAGACGGGTAGAATACAGTCTTTTGAGTGAAAAAATCATCAAAATCGTGTATATGAGTAATAAATAATAGATTCTAAGCGGATCTACGGTTGATTTTGTGCGATTTTATAACCAACAAGTGAGTAATCGTTTATTTTTTGTTAGCAGTGAGCATGTTAATTTAACAATCATAGTGAATTGACAAAGCAAGATATTACTCACCAATAAACATTGATATATTGGGTTACTCTCGAGCCTTTGACAAGGTATAATCCAATTATTTCCACGGTATTGAGCCAGTTATGGAGCTAATTCGCGGTATACAGAATATTCGAGCACAACATCATGGTTGTGTTCTAACAATTGGCAATTTTGATGGTGTCCATCGCGGTCATCAGGCATTATTAAAACACTTGAAGCAAGAAGCATCACGTCGTGGCCTACCTACTGTTGTGATGACATTTGAACCTCAACCTCTGGAGTTTTTTTTGCCAGAGAAAGCACCTGCTCGTCTAACGCGCCTACGCGATAAGATAAAATATTTGGCAGAGTGTGGTATTGATTACCTGTTATGTGTCAAATTTGATAAGCAATTTGCGGCACAAACACCGGAAGAGTTTGTTTCATCACTCTTAGTTGATAAATTAGGTGTGAAGTTTTTAGCCATTGGCGATGATTTTCGTTTTGGTAAAAATAGAGCAGGTGATTTTCATTTTTTACAACAAGCCGGTGCTCGATACGGATTTGAGGTGGCAAATACCGAAAGTTATTGTGACAAAGGATTACGTATTAGCAGTACGGCGGTACGAGAAGCCTTATTCAATGACGATTTAGCATTAGCTGAATCATTGCTTGGACACCCTTATAGCGTTTGTGGACGCGTGGTACATGGTAATCAATTAGGCAGAACTATTGGTTTTCCAACCGCCAATATTCCCATGAAACGCTTAGTGGCACCTGTTGCTGGTGTTTATGCGGTTGATGTTTATTTAGCCGACCATCAATCGCCTTTAGCGGGGGTGGCTAATATTGGCAGTCGTCCTACCGTAAAAGGTAAGGGTGTACAATTAGAAGTTCATTTAATCGACGTTAATATGGATTTATATGGACGTCGTATTGATGTTGTGTTACGAAAGAAATTACGTAATGAACAGCGATTTGCATCATTGGATGCGTTGAAACAGCAAATCGCAAATGATGTGGCTGCTGCTAGGGATTTTTTATTGCAGCGGTCGGAGTCATAAACTAGCGGAAACTTGGAACTGAGAATCGAATGAGTGACTATAAAAATACCCTGAACTTACCAGAAACAGGGTTCCCTATGCGCGGGGATTTAGCAAAGCGCGAACCAGAAATGTTATCACGTTGGTACAAAGAAGGTTTGTATCAAGCTATTCGTCAAGCTAAAAGTGGTAAGAAAACATTTATTTTGCATGATGGCCCTCCTTATGCCAACGGCAATATTCATATTGGTCACTCAGTAAACAAAATTCTCAAAGATATTATTATTAAATCCAAAGGGCTGTCAGGCTTTGATTCTCCGTACATTCCAGGATGGGATTGTCACGGATTACCTATTGAATTAAAAGTTGAACAAATTGTAGGTAAACCAGGAGAAAAAGTCTCTGCAGCTCAATTCCGCGAGGAGTGCCGTAAATATGCTTATGAGCAAATAGAGGCGCAGAAAAAAGATTTTATTCGTTTAGGTGTGCTAGGAGATTGGGACAAACCTTATCTCACTATGGACTACAAAACGGAAGCCAATACTATTCGTGCATTAGCGCGTATTATCGCTAATGGTCACCTATTAAAAGGGGCAAAACCTGTTCACTGGTGTACGGCTTGTGGTTCATCGCTAGCTGAAGCGGAAGTGGAATATTACGATAAAACCTCTCCTTCTATCGATGTGCGTTTCCGTGCGGTTGATTCAAACGCTGTAGCGGCTAAATTTGGTGTCGTCACTGATAAACCTATTTCTTTAGTTATTTGGACTACCACACCATGGACATTACCTGCTAACCGTGCAATTGCATTAAATGGCGAATTTAATTACGCATTAGTTTCATTTGATGATGAGTGCGTCATTTTAGCGGCAGACTTAGTTGAACACGTTATGAAACGTATCGGTGTCACAGACTGGGCTGTTTTAGGTGAATGTAAAGGTAGTGATTTAGAATTATTGCGCTTCAATCACCCATTTATGGGCTTTGATGTGCCAGCCATTTTAGGCGATCACGTTACATTAGATGCCGGTACGGGGGCTGTTCATACCGCACCGGGTCATGGTCCTGATGACTTTGTTATTGGTCAAAAATATGGTTTAGAAGTGGCTAATCCGGTTGGACCTAATGGTTGTTATCTTCCTAATACGTATCCGACCTTAGATGGTGTGTTTGTTTTTAAAGCTAATGATGTGATTGTTGAGTTACTAAAAGAAAAAGGTGCTCTATTACATCATGAAGCAATGCAACATAGTTATCCTTGCTGTTGGCGACATAAAACACCAGTTATCTTCCGTGCCACTCCACAATGGTTTATCGGTATGGATAAAAATGGATTACGTCAACAATCCTTAAAAGAGATCAAAGGTGTTAAATGGATCCCTGATTGGGGCCAAGCTCGTATTGAGTCAATGGTGGAAAACCGTCCTGACTGGTGTATTTCTCGTCAGCGTACTTGGGGAACACCAATGTCGCTGTTTGTGCATAAAGAAACACAAGAGCCTCATCCTCGTACTCTAGAGTTAATGGAAGAAGTCGCTAAGCGTGTAGAAGTGAGTGGTATTCAAGCTTGGTGGGACTTAGATATCCGCGAACTGCTGGGTGATGAAGCTGATGACTACATGAAAACACCTGACACACTTGATGTTTGGTTTGATTCAGGATCAACGCACTCAACCGTAGTTGATGCTCGTCCTGAATTCCATGGCAATTCTGCTGATCTCTATTTAGAAGGTTCAGACCAACATCGTGGTTGGTTTATGTCTTCTCTTATGATTTCAACGGCAATTAAAGGCAAAGCGCCTTATCGTGAAGTATTAACACACGGTTTCACCGTAGATGGACAAGGCCGTAAAATGTCGAAATCCATTGGTAATACTGTTAGCCCTCAAGATGTAATGAACAAACTGGGTGCGGATATTTTACGTTTATGGGTTGCCTCCACCGATTATACGGGGGAAATTGCGGTTTCCGATGAGATCTTAAAACGTTCTGCTGATACTTATCGTCGTATTCGTAATACAGCGCGTTTCTTCTTAGCGAACTTAAATGGCTTTGATCCAGCTAAACATCAAGTTAAACCTGAAGAGATGGTAATACTTGATCGTTGGGCGGTCGGTCGTGCGAAAGCGGCACAGGAAGATATCCTCAAACACTATGAAAACTACGATTTCCATAATGTTATTCAGCGTCTTATGCAGTTCTGCTCAGTAGAAATGGGATCTTTCTATCTAGATATCATTAAAGACAGACAATACACTGCGAAAAGCGACAGTGTTGCTCGCCGTAGTTGTCAAACTGCGCTATACCATATTATCGAAGCATTAGTACGTTGGATGGCACCAATTATGTCGTTCACTGCGGATGAGATTTGGGCACAGTTACCGGGTGAGCGTGCGAAATTTGTTTTCACTCAAGAATGGTACACAGATTTATTTGGTTTAGAGGCATCTGAAACCTTAAATGATGAGTACTGGGCGGAATTATTAGCCGTTCGTAGTGAAGTCAATAAGGTGTTAGAGCAAGCTCGTACCGATAAGCAACTACGTGGCTCTTTAGAAGCGGCAGTAACACTGTATGCGGATAAAGCCTTAGCGGAAAAACTGAATGCATTAGGAAACGAATTGCGTTTTGTTTTACTTACCTCTCAAGCGACCGTTGCTGATATTCATGATGCGCCAGAAAACGCGTTAGCATCTGATATGGCGGGGCTGAAAATTGTCTTGAGTAAAGCGCAAGGTGAAAAATGTCCACGTTGCTGGCACTATGCAACTGACATTGGTCAAGTGGCGGAACACGCTGATTTATGTGGTCGCTGTGTTACTAACGTAGCCGGTAACGGTGAAGAACGTAAGTTTGCTTAATTGATGAAGAAAACACTTTGCTCTACAGGTTTACGCTGGCTCTGGTTGGCTATTGCTGTAGTGGTGTTGGACTTAGGTACAAAACAGTATTTCATGCAGACATTCCGTCTGTATGAATCTGTGGCTGTCATGCCTTTTTTCAACTTCACTTATGCTCATAACTATGGCGCAGCTTTTAGCTTTTTAGCCGATAAAGGCGGATGGCAACGTTGGTTTTTTGCATTAATCGCACTGGCAATCTGCATTGTCTTAGTGGTGATGATGTATAAAAATAAAGCGAGTGCCAAGCTAAGTAATATTGCTTATGCGCTTATTATAGGCGGAGCATTGGGTAATCTTTCTGATCGTCTGATCCATGGATTTGTCATCGATTTTCTGGACTTTTATGTCGGTGATTGGCATTGGCCTACTTTTAATATTGCTGATGTGTCTATTTGTCTTGGTGCAGGTTTAATTATCATTGAGAGCTTTTTCCCTGATAAGAATGCCAGCCCACAAGAAGCCAACAAGCAGAAGTAATCTGACAGATCAGTTAACTAAAATAACCCCTGCCTAATGGCGGGGGTTACGCTTAATAGAAGGTATTAGTATGAGTATGCAGATCCTCAATAATAGTGCAGTATTGCTGAATTTCACCTTAAAATTGGCAGACGGCTCTGTTGCTGAATCTACACAAGCACATGGAAAACCGGCGTTATTTCATCTTGGTGATGAAAGCTTATCGCCTGCTTTAGAAGCAGAGTTGGTAGGACTTAAAGAAGGGGAAAAGAAAACCTTCACGCTTGCGGGGGAGCATATTTTTGGTAAATATAATCCTGATCTTATTCAATACTTTATGCCTTCTGATTTTGCGCAATCCGGTATTCCTGAAACAGGTACCATTATGCTGTTTACGGCAATGAATGGTAATGAAATGCCAGGCATTGTGCAGGAAGTGACGGAAGATTCTGTTACTGTCGATTTTAATCATCCATTAGCGTTACAAGATGTCACATTTGATATTGAAGTCGTCAGTATTGATCCACAGGAGGAAACAACAAATGCAAATATTGCTGGCTAACCCACGAGGCTTTTGTGCGGGTGTTGACCGAGCTATCAGCATTGTTGAACGTGCATTAGAAATCTATGGCGCGCCAATTTATGTACGCCACGAAGTGGTTCATAATCGCTATGTAGTCAATGATTTACGCGAACGTGGTGCTATTTTTATTGAAGAAATCTCCGAAGTGCCGGATAACGCTATTTTGATCTTCTCAGCACACGGTGTTTCTCAAGCTATTCGCCAAGAGGCACGCTCTCGTAATTTAACGATGCTTTTTGATGCCACTTGTCCTTTAGTGACCAAAGTACATATGGAAGTCGCAAGGGCGAGCCGTAAAGGTAAAGAGGCCATTTTAATTGGCCATGCCGGACACCCAGAAGTTGAAGGGACGATGGGGCAATACAGTAACCCAGAAGGGGGAATGTATTTGGTTGAATCTCCAGATGATGTATGGAAACTAAAAGTGAAAGATGAAGATAATCTTTGCTTTATGACACAAACTACATTATCCGTCGATGATACTTCCGAAGTGATTGATGCCTTAAATAAGCGATTCCCTAAAATCATCGGGCCTCGTAAAGATGATATCTGCTATGCGACAACCAATCGTCAAGAAGCTGCTCGAGAGCTTGCAGAGCGTGCCGATGTCGTGTTTGTTGTTGGCTCTAAAAACTCATCTAACTCAAATCGATTAGCAGAGCTTGCACAACGTGCAGGCAAACCCTCTTATTTAATCGATAGTGCTGAAGATATTGATGAAATATGGGTAAGCCATGCCAATATTGTTGGGGTGACAGCAGGAGCATCAGCACCAGATATTTTAGTTCAACAAGTCTTAGCACGATTAAAGGCCTTTGGTGCAGAAGAAGTGATTGAGCTATCTGGCAGAGAAGAAAACATTGTTTTTGAAGTGCCAAAAGAGTTACGTCTTGACTATAAAGTAGTCGAATAATAACAATAGCTATAAACATTTAATTTACCAAGCAGAGCCAAGGCTCTGCTTTTTTTATCTCCTTTTTTATAAATCGTAAAATTTAATGAATAATCATGCGGTTCATCGCTTTTGCTGATGATCTCTATCCTTTTGTTCGTTTTTCTTATTATCGTCGTTAAATGCTGGCATCAAACGAATGACATCGTTAATCTGTAAAGTATTAATAAAGATCATAAGTGTTACTAAGGAGAACATAGATTATGTCTGCAACAGAACTTCGTCTTGCGGTAGTGGGGGCTGGAGGGCGTATGGGGCGCCAGCTGATCCAAGCGATTAATCAGCAACAAGGTGTGGTATTAGGTGCTGCTTTTGAACGTACTAATTCTTCATTGATAGGGGCTGATGCAGGAGAGTTAGCGGGAATTGGTCATATCGGTATCACTGTTACTGATAATTTATTAGCTCAAGTCGGGCAATTTGATATTTTAATCGATTTTACGCGTCCAGAGGGTACGTTGTCCCATCTGGCATTTTGTGTTGAGCATCATAAAGGCATGATTATTGGAACTACCGGTTTTGATGAAGAAGGTAAAAAAGCCATTAATTGTGCTGCACAAACTATTCCTATTGTCTTTGCTGCTAACTTTAGTGTTGGCGTTAATTTAGTGCTTAAATTATTAGAAAAGGCAGCTAAAGTGATGGGATCTTATAGTGATATTGAAATTGTAGAAGCTCACCATCGTCATAAGGTTGATGCACCATCTGGTACGGCCTTAGCGATGGGCGAGTCGATTGCAGAGACTTTAGGTCGTGATCTGAAAGATTGTGCGGTTTATCAACGAGTTGGACATACAGGAGAACGTGATCCTAGCAGTATTGGCTTTGCGACTATTCGTGCAGGGGATATTGTGGGTGAACACACTGCTATTTTTGCAGATATTGGTGAGCGAGTAGAGATTAGCCATAAGGCATCGAGTCGAATGACCTTTGCAAATGGCGCGGTTAAGTCAGCTATTTGGCTAAGTGAAAAAAAATCTGGTCTTTATAATATGAAAGATGTGCTTTCTTTAGAAGAATTATGATTTTTTTTATATTTAATTCATTGAAAACCCATGATTATTTATATTATCTGTGGGTTTTTATTGTTGTTTGTCTATTTTTTGTTTGTTGTTTTTATTTTTTAATAACTTCCTTTGTTTTCTTCCGTTTTTATAGTTAAAATTTCGCTTAAGTCTCTTTTTTTCTTTTTTTTATCATCTTTTTAAAATATCTTGGTAAGCAAACGGTTAAATTTGTAAGATGGGTGATGGAAATTGTCACTTAGCTGATTAAATTGCTAATGATTGATATTTTTTTAATTAAAAGAGTGTTTTTTCTAGACATCTGCTCATGGGATCTTTAGAATGCGCCCAATTTGCCAAAAATTTGCCCAAATTTATGTTTTTGGCATTGATTTAGAGTCTTAAATCTGAATTAATATGCATGAAATGTGATTTATTATTCTCTGGAGGGCGTTTTGATTAAATCAGCTATACTGGTTCTAGAAGATGGGACCGAATTCCACGGCAGGTCGATAGGCGCAGAAGGCGCTGCTATCGGTGAAGTCGTTTTTAATACTTCCATGACCGGTTACCAAGAAATATTAACCGACCCTTCTTACTCCCAACAAATTGTTACTCTCACCTATCCTCATATTGGCAATACTGGCGTTAATTCCTCAGATGAAGAATCAGCAACTATCCATGCTCAAGGGTTAATTATTCGCGATTTACCCCTAGTGATGAGTAATTATCGTGCCGAAGAGAGCTTAGCCGATTACCTTAAACGTCATCAGATTGTGGCGATAGCTGATATTGATACACGTAAATTGACGCGATTATTGAGAGAAAAAGGCGCACAAAACGGTTGTATTATCGCAGGCACTCATCTTGATGCTAAACAAGCGCTTGAAAAAGCGAAAGCGTTTCCAGGATTAAAAGGAATGGATTTGGCGAAAACGGTGACAGTGAAACAACCTTATCAATGGACACAAGGCAGTTGGACATTAAAAGGGGAGTTGCCCGCCACTCAATCACCACAAGATCTCCCTTTACATGTGGTGGCCTATGATTTTGGTGTGAAACGTAATATTTTACGTATGCTGGTGGATAGAGGCTGTCGAGTAACAGTGGTTCCAGCACAAACCTCAGCCCAAGAAGTGTTAGCGCTCTCACCTGATGGCATTTTTCTCTCTAATGGTCCGGGGGATCCAGAGCCCTGTGATTATGCAATTGACGCCATCCAAACTTTCTTAACTACCGATATTCCAGTATTTGGTATCTGCTTAGGGCACCAATTATTAGCCTTGGCGAGTGGTGCAAAAACCGTAAAAATGAAATTTGGTCATCATGGTGGCAACCATCCCGTTAAAGATTTAGATAATAACAGTGTGATGATCACCGCCCAAAACCACGGCTTTGCTGTTGATGAAGCATCGTTACCTGATTGTTTAAGAGTGACACATAAATCACTATTTGATGGTTCTCTACAAGGTATTCATCGCACAGATAAAGCTGCATTTAGTTTCCAAGGTCACCCAGAAGCGAGTCCAGGGCCGCATGATGCGGCGCCGCTTTTTGATCACTTTATTGAACTTATTGAGCAATATCGTCAAAACCTGCAATCAGTGACAAACAAATAAATCAGGAGTGAAAAAAATGGCTAAAAGAACAGATATTAAAACAATCCTGATTTTAGGTGCAGGCCCGATTGTGATTGGTCAAGCGTGTGAATTTGACTATTCAGGCGCACAAGCGTGTAAGGCACTGCGCGAAGAGGGATATCGTGTTGTTTTGGTAAATTCAAATCCTGCTACCATTATGACAGATCCTGAAATGGCAGATGCCACTTATATTGAGCCTATTCATTGGCAAGTGGTCAGAAAAATTATTGAGAAAGAGCGCCCTGATGCCATATTACCGACAATGGGCGGACAAACGGCATTAAACTGTGCCTTAGAATTAGAGCGTCAAGGGGTGTTAGCTGAATTTGGCGTAACAATGATAGGTGCAACGGCTGATGCTATTGATAAAGCGGAAGATAGACAACGCTTTGATAAAGCGATGAAAAAAATTGGTCTGGATACGGCTCGTTCAGGCATCGCTCATACTATGGACGAAGCATTTGCAGTGGCTGAGCAAGTGGGTTTCCCTTGTATTATTCGCCCTTCATTTACTATGGGGGGAACAGGGGGGGGGATCGCCTATAATCGTGAAGAATTTGAAGAAATTTGTACTCGAGGTTTAGATTTATCACCGACCAATGAACTATTAATTGATGAATCATTAATTGGCTGGAAAGAGTATGAAATGGAAGTGGTGCGCGATAAAAATGATAACTGTATTATCGTTTGCTCCATTGAAAACTTTGATGCGATGGGTATTCATACTGGTGACTCTATCACGGTTGCTCCAGCGCAAACGCTAACAGACAAAGAATATCAAATTATGCGTAATGCCTCGATGGCCGTATTACGCGAGATTGGGGTTGAAACCGGTGGCTCCAATGTGCAATTTGCCGTTGATCCTAAAACAGGGCGTT
This sequence comes from Proteus sp. HMSC14B05, assembly GCF_001808035.1. Classification (NCBI taxonomy): domain Bacteria; kingdom Pseudomonadati; phylum Pseudomonadota; class Gammaproteobacteria; order Enterobacterales; family Morganellaceae; genus Proteus; species Proteus sp. HMSC14B05. The sequence continues at coordinate 150,839 of NZ_KV792000.1, forward strand.
TAATTGTTATTGAAATGAACCCCCGTGTTTCTCGCTCATCAGCATTAGCGTCAAAAGCAACAGGTTTCCCAATTGCAAAAGTCGCGGCAAAACTTGCAGTAGGTTATACCCTCGATGAGTTGATGAATGATATCACTGGAGGAAGAACTCCTGCTTCTTTTGAACCTTCTATTGATTATGTAGTGACTAAAATCCCTCGCTTTAACTTTGAAAAATTTGCTGGTACCAATGACCGTTTAACCACGCAAATGAAATCTGTTGGTGAGGTGATGGCTATTGGGCGCACTCAACAAGAGTCAATGCAAAAAGCATTACGCGGACTAGAGGTTGGTGCAACTGGGTTTGATCCTAAAGTAAACCTCGACGATCCCGAAGCGCTCACCAAAATTCGTCGTGAATTAAAAGAAGCTGGATCGGATCGCATTTGGTATATCGCGGATGCTTTCCGCGCTGGAATGTCGGTTGATGGGGTGTTTAATCTCACCAATATCGATCGTTGGTTCTTAGTGCAAATAGAAGAGATTGTTCGCCTAGAAGAGCAAGTGGCACAACTTGGTTTAGCTGGTCTAAATGCTGATTTCTTGCGTCAATTAAAACGTAAAGGTTTTGCTGATGCGCGCCTAGCTAATATCTTGAATGTGAAAGAGCAAACCATTCGCCAATTAAGAGAACAATATCAATTACACCCAGTTTATAAACGGGTTGATACTTGTGCGGCAGAATTTGCTACGGATACCGCTTATATGTACTCCACTTATGAAGAAGAGTGTGAGTCGGATCCAAATCAAGACAAACCTAAAGTGATGGTCTTAGGTGGTGGTCCAAATCGTATCGGTCAGGGGATAGAGTTTGATTATTGTTGTGTTCATGCCGCTCTAGCATTACGGGAAGATGGGTATGAAACCATTATGGTCAATTGTAATCCAGAAACGGTTTCAACGGATTATGATACTTCCGATAGACTTTATTTTGAGCCAGTCACCCTTGAAGATGTATTAGAAATAGTACGGATCGAAAAACCACAAGGCGTGATTGTGCAATATGGTGGTCAAACGCCATTAAAATTAGCAAGAGCTTTAGAAGCTGAAGGAGTGCCTGTTATCGGCACCAGTCCTGATGCAATCGATAAGGCAGAAGACAGAGAACGTTTCCAAAAAGCCGTGGATAAGTTAGGGTTAAAACAACCAGAAAATGCCACAGTGACGACATTAGAAGAAGCGGTAGAGAAGGCAAAATCTATTGGTTACCCGCTGGTGGTACGTCCATCTTATGTCCTTGGTGGACGAGCAATGGAAATTGTTTACGATGAAATTGATTTACGTCGTTATTTCCAAACGGCGGTCAGTGTTTCTAATGATGCACCCGTACTGTTAGACCGATTCCTAGATGATGCCATTGAAGTAGATGTTGATGCGATTTGTGACGGTCAACAAGTGGTGATAGGCGGTATTATGGAGCATATCGAACAAGCGGGTGTTCACTCTGGAGACTCAGCTTGCTCTCTACCTGCTTATACTTTAAGCCAAGATATTCAAGATATAATGCGCAAGCAAGTACGTGAACTCGCTTTTGAATTAGGCGTTAAAGGGTTGATGAACGTACAGTTTGCGGTGAAAGGTAATGATGTTTATCTTATCGAAGTGAATCCTCGCGCCGCACGTACAGTGCCTTTTGTCTCTAAAGCAACCGGTGTGCCATTAGCAAAAGTTGCTGCTCGAGTGATGATAGGACAAAGTCTTGAACAGCAAGGCGTTACCAAAGAAGTGATCCCTCCTTACTACTCGGTTAAAGAGGTGGTACTTCCCTTTAATAAATTCTCAGGTGTCGACCCTATTTTAGGGCCTGAAATGCGATCTACCGGTGAAGTGATGGGGGTTGGTGCTACTTTTGCACAAGCTTTTGCTAAAGCGATGTTAGGTAGCAATTCCACCATGAAGAAAAAAGGAAGAGCGCTACTTTCGGTTCGTGAAGGTGATAAAAAACGTGTCGTTGATTTAGCAACTAAGCTATTGAAAAATGGTTTTGAGTTAGATGCAACACATGGTACTGCCATTGTCTTGGGGGAAGCCGGTATCAATCCTCGCCTAGTGAATAAAGTGCATGAAGGGCGACCTCATATTCAAGATAGAATTAAAAATGGTGAGTATGACTATATTGTCAATACGACTGCCGGTCGCCAAGCTATTGAGGATTCAAAACTGATCCGCCGTAGTGCATTACAATATAAAGTTCACTATGACACTACATTAAATGGGGGATTTGCGACAACACTGTCATTGAGTGCTGATCCTACTATTGATGTTATTTCAGTCCAAGAGATGCATGCAAAGATAAAAAAATCTTAACTTTTTAGTGGTTGTTATACCAATCCCGAATAGGTATTAATTACCTATTCGGGATTTTTCTTTTTTCGATGTAATAGAAAAAAGAAAGCCCCACATAACGACATGTAGGGCGAGTGCAAAACAAAGAGGTGGGTGCAGATCTTTTTTCAAGAATGGAGGCAAGAAAATAAAATAAGTAAATTTCTTTGTTTTAGCGGATTGATTTTGTCTTTTTTAGATGTCAGTGTCAACAAGAATATTTATTAGTTATTCATGTAACGTGTTGTTTTAATTTGATTAATTTTAAAAAATACTACCAGTAAGGTATAGAGGTGAGGGAAAATTCTGCTACTATAGCGGTGGGTGCTTGGATCGTTTTGGTTCAAGCATTGCGCTAGAGCCAAAAAGACAAAAGCCCCGAATTTTATTTTCATAAAATCCGAGGCAGTCTCAAAGCTCAACAACTTGATTCTGCCTCCTTTATTAAAAGGAGTCAATCAAATTGACGAAAATAACCTTATTTGGCATTACGGTTGTCTGTGTGACGGTACTTATGTTTGCTTTAATTGTCGGTGAACGATTATGTTCGCTTAACATTAGTAACGGAAACATGGTCGTTCAAGCTATTTTGATGTGTCATCAATAGCTTGATGGGGGAGGTTTCCTCCCCCCAATTTTTGTTCAAGTTGTGAGATATGTGGTACAAGCACTCGGTCTTTAAAAATATCCCCCTATTTGGCCATCCCAATGAAATTCTTTTTTAAGATAACTGGATCTGTTACCTATGGTTATATTTGCTTTTAACGTACCATGACCAGAATCATTAATTCTACATTCTTCGTCTAATGCGTAGTGTGCTGATGTCGGCGATATTTCAGCTATTTTTTTAGAATGCTCGCTAAATATAATCTTATCTGGATAAGTTAATTTCTCATTAATATGTCCGATGAGTTTATCCGATGGATTTAATGTTACATCATATAATTCCGTAGTAATATAAATGGGATAAAGTAACTTTTTCGGCTCACCTTTAAATACTAATCTTGGCGTTAAAATAAGATGTGTTGTAGTGGTTGACCAACCATTTTGACAAGATGAAGCAAGGGTACCTGTATCTGTATAGATAAATTTAGAATTATAATCAAGAGAGATTATTTTATATGCGTTATTGGCAGGAAAATAGTCAATATTAATTTTATACTTTTTAGGATCGACATAAGGCTGATTATTACTATCAAAGGTTGTGACTTCTAGTGTTAATTGTTTTGGACTGGTTAGATATTGTTTCGGTACCTGAATTTTTACTGGGTCATGTATATTATATTTAGGTGCATAGTTTTGTCTTTCTTCTAAGGCGATAGAAGTGCCGTTTTCATCAAATAACTCGAAGTTAATCGCTTTAGGTGTGTCTGATGAAGACCATTTAACAATAAACTGATCGTCTGAAGTGTATAAAGGTTGCCAAGTTAAATCATCCAAATGTGTATTTGATTTGCTCTCTCCCGCAGATAGAAACTCAAATGAGTTAATTTTGATGCGAGGCGATGCTTGTATAATGACGTTATAGCTTTGCTCATGATCTTGAAAATAATTATTATTTTTCACCTCAAGTGTTAATGTTGTTTGCCCAATATTAAGGTTTTTGATAATCCCATCTGGGGTGATTTCAACTATGTTAGGTTGACTACTATACCAAGTTGCATTCGCTTCAACGGGGACATCTGGCGTAGGGCTTTGAGCCATCAATAATTTATCTGCAGCAGAATCAGGTGTTAATACAATATAATTCTTTTTAAAATAATAACTTAGTGCGGCTTTTTCTTGCTGATAGTCTACAGTTTGGCTATCCGCTAGGAATTTATCTGTAGCATCACTTTGTATTACTATTTTTGTTTTTCCTGGTTTAATGGCGGTTAAGTTACCTTTACTATCAATGGTGGCTACCAAGGTATCGCTACTAGAGAAATGAATGGGGATATTTTTAGCCTCTGGATTATCAAATTCCGCTGCTATTTGATGGGTAATGCCATCATTCCAGATCGATTGTATGGTGTGAGGAGAAATCACTTTCAGTTTGGGTGGCGCTTTTTCTATCACTAAAGGATAGCTATTTTTAGCTGATGGATATTGCTCATTACCTAAGGTTTGTAAGGTAATAATTGTAGTACCAGCCTTTTTCATGGAGATTTGCCCACTTGTTGTATCAATGGAAGCAACAGTAGGATCAGAGCTTGACCATATTACCTGCATATTTTGTGGTACACCTTTATAACTTAACGCATCAATCACAGTTGATTTGTAGATTTCCTGTTGGATAGGTTTCTCAAAGGTAATTTCAGATTTAGGGATAGCCACTTTAATCGTCAATGGCTCTGCGATAGTTATTGTTTCAGCTTGAGCGGTTAAGATAATATCGGACATCGTATTTGCTGTAACATTTGTTTGATATTCACCATTGCCCACTGACTTTAATGGATTGTCACTAAAATTAGGCTTACCACTGATAGTTTTAATCTCAACATTCTTACCATCAATGGTATTACCGTATTTATCCATTAATTTTACGCTTAATAACGTACTATCTTTATTATCAGCATTTATAGAACGACGATGACTATTAAAGGTTGATTTATGAATATCTATTTCAGCCGGTATTACAGTAATATCTTGTGTTGATTTATAATTATTAGAATCAAGATAAGCGCTCATCTTCAAGCGTCCCGCGACATGACTAGTCACTCGATTCGTTGCTATCCCCTTATCATTAGTATAAGTGCTGTAATGATAATCATCTGCTGATCCGAGTAATTTCCATGACACAATAACATTAGGTAATACATTATTATTGGCATCAACGACAGTTGCTTGGTAGTTAACACCTTTATCTCCTGCGGTTATGGTTGTTCTATCAACCTCAACAGCGCGTATTTTCCATGTCGTCACATCGGCATTAAGTTGTAATATTTTTTGTTTTTTGAAATGGGTGCCATTTACCATAACACCAATCTGTGCTGTGCCCGATTGAGTTCCTGTTATTTCAATCTCATAGCGTCCCGGTGATATTTGTTGTGCTTGACTAAATTTGATGGTTGGATTTTTAGAAAATCCGCTTACTTGTTGGTTGGGGATGATATTTCCATTTTTATCTTTAATAACAAATGTCAATAATGCCTTATCTTTGCCATTAGCAATGATTTGACTCGGGTTCAACGACAGTTCTGACATCGTTTCATCAATGTGACCCGTTAAAAAGTGAACATCATCTGCTATATAAGTACCTGTTTCTAATATTGCGCTGACTTTGGCAACACCGACAGAGCGTCGAGATAATCCAACTATTGCTACACCATTATCATCTGTAAAAGTTAATGGTGTTTCGAGTTGACTACCTTCATTCGTTGACCAAGCGACAGGTACACCTATACCGACAGGATTATCGTGGTTATCAACCAAATAGGCTTTATAAGTAATGGACTCCCCAGCATGTGGTTGCATATTGCTAATAGTAAAGTTTTTCACCTTTGCTGTTGTGTTATTAGGGAGCACCGTTAAAGAAACGGATTGTTTTATTGCTAATGGAGCAACGTGAGCCGATAACGAGGTTTTTCCGGTTTTTAATGCGCTCACTTGGGCTTGATAAATGCCTTTTTGTTTCTCTTTAAAGGGCGTAATCGTTGTTTGTAAATTAGCCTGTGGCGTTAAGGTGATTTTATTGGCTAAGTTGGGCAATAAATTACCTTCTTTATCCTTTAAGGTTATTGTTACGGTCGCTTTATTTGCCCCTGCGACAATAGTGTCAGGGAATATGGCAACAGTAGAAAGAGAGGCCGAAATATCACCTTCCGTAAAGGTGACAATGTGATCAGCATTGACAGATTGTTGGTTATTGAGCACTGCCGTTACTTTCGCTTTTCCTGCCTGAGTACTTGAGAGGGTAATTTCAGCTATTCCTTGCTTATTGGTCATGCTTAATGGTGCTGCAAGCTTACCGAGATCACTTATCCAACCGACAGTAACGCCTTTTGATACTGGATTGTTATGTTTATCGGTGATTTGTGCTTGAATAATGACTTTGTCTTTACCATTCGCTGTTACGGTATAAGGTGCCATAACCTTAACGGAGTGGATCTTGACTGTTTTATTATCTGTTAAAAATCCTAAAGATTGCGTTACCGTAATACTATCAATAGTGGCGGTAATTTGACTGAGTCCCGCTTTTGTACCTCTAATATGTGCTTGATAATTGCCGTTAGCCGTTTCTGTGATTTTACTGAATTGGATGGTGCTGTTATCCCCAATTAACGCAATATCGTTACTACGACCTATTACCGGATTATCAAATTTATCACGCAGGTCTATTTTACCCACAGCAAAGGCATTGCCATCGGCAATGATAGATTGTGGTTCAATCGTCAAATAACTATTTTGTTGCACTGGCGCCCCCGCAACAAAGGTTACTTGAATGCTTTTTTTCTCTTTATTTGATAAATAGGCGGTAATTGTTGTTGGCTGTGCTTTGGTTCCTGAAATGACAACTTGCGTTCTGCCTTTTTCATCTGTTTGAGTAGTAGTTTCATCAATATGATTGATACTTGATTGCCAATAGACAGGGGTATTTTTCAATGGGTTATGATAAACATCAGTTAAGTTTGCTACTACGGTAATGCTATCTTGGTTATCTGCTATGGCAGATTGCTTATTATTTAATGTCGTTAATGTGAGAGTGGCACTTTTGAGATCTGCAACGGCAACTAAGTTAGTTTGTGCATGTTGACCATTATTTAATCGCGCGGTGATGGTTGTGATACCTGATTGTGATGTTGTTAGCGTATTTTTGGCGATACCTTGAGCATCGGTCTTAGTTTGTTGCTGAGCAAATTGAGTACCAGCACTCCCTTGCCAATTAACAATAGCATCAGGAAGTTGATTACCCAGTTTATCTGTTACTATTGCAGTAAGTTCTGCGGGATCTTGCTTATCTGCAACAATCTGATTTTTATTAACCAATAATTCACTAATCAGAGCTTGTTGCCCATTAGCAATAAAAGTAATTGGCTCAGCAGTAAAGGCATTGTTATTTATACGCGCAGTTACCCGCACACTGAGTGCTTGTGTACTGGTTAACTTGTTGGTGGTGATCCCTTGCTCATTAGTCATTGTGGTATGTTCAATGTTAACAATACTTTTATCGTGCTCAGTTTCCCAGCTAATTTGTGCATGAGGGAGCGGCTTACCAAACTGATCTTGTACTAATGCAGTAAGGATGACCGGGGTTTGACCATCTGCGACATGAGTTGTAGAGGATGGGGTTATGGAGACAATAACCCCCTTAGCTTGGTTGGCGATAAATTGGGTTGTCGCGTGAGTCATCTTGTCGTTTATTTTGGCCCTCACGGTGACCGTACCGGCGACTTTACTTATCATGGTGGTGGTCGCCTTACCTTGCTCGTCTGTGGTTAATATGGTTTGTTTTAATTGTGCTTGGTTATCTGCCGATAATGTCACATGAGTAGCGGGTATAGGATTATTTTGCTTATCAACGACTTGTAAGGAAATGTTTTTTTCTGTTTTACCATCGGCTAGAGAAAGTGGTGGTGTGATCGTGAAGTTTTGTTGTGGAATATAGGCGCTATCATTATCCACACTAAAATGGACTTCAGTCGAATAGGTTATCCCTTTTACTTGTACACCAATCTGCGAACTCCCTACTTGAGTATTAGTCACTGAAGCAATAATCTCACCTTGTTCATCCGTTTTTCTTGAGCTAATGACATTAGCACCATTACTGGCAGTAAAGTTGACTGGATAATGAGCCAATGGATTGTGGTTGCTATCAGTGACTCGTACTTTGATTTTATTTTGACTTTTACCGTCGGCTGGCGCGTTATCTTTTGTAACCGTTAGGTTGCCTTTTGCAATATGGGCAGTTTGATTATCGGCAATAAGTGTCACGGTTGCTGAGTTGAAGGTATTATCACGGAATACGGGGGTTAGGGTTAATTTTTCCGGTATGCTTCCTGCTGTAACCGTTAATTGATATTTCCCAGCAGCTAAACGAGAGAAAGTAGAAATACGGCTATTGCCTTTTTCTGTATCAGACTGTTGCTGTAAAGTAATTTCTTTACTATCAATATCAACGGGTAAATTATCATTATCAACGATGGATAATATTAACTTTTGGGTTGCTTCACCGTTAGCGAATAGTTGGCTCTGTTTAGGTGAAAATAGGCTATTACGCGTATTGATTAACGATTTATCTACAATAACCGTTGTTTGAACAGGCGCTGAACGATTGCCATGGGTATCAATGGCAACAGCACTAATGATATAGCTATTTTTCTCAATTGCACCAATTTGATATTGAGGCAAAATCACGGTGTAGTGAGTTCCACCATGATGTTTTATTTGCCCGCCTTGGGCATTTAACTTACTTGCGGACCATTCAATATTGGCTAACGGATATTTTGTTTTTACTTGAACTTGTAAATCGCGCTCCTCTTTAGCATAACCATTTATTGAATCAACCATAGAAAGGAAAACTAAAGTTTCCTTTTTATATTCTAAAATCATATCGTTATTACGATTAACAAAGTCATAACGACTTCCTGCTAATGTACGTATTGCTTTGACATTATCAGGATTAAGTTGTGAAGCGAGTGATTCTCCTATGCGGTAGGACAAGCTGATATTCAAGTTATTATCAGCACGATCATGTAAGCCAATACGACGCTCGGCATTTAATGTGACTAATGGTATCGGAGTATAATTAATCCCTAATGTGTAGGTATGTGGATTTTTGTCCCGTTTATCTTTGCCAAATAGACCAACTTCTTTACCGTAGTATTGTTCAAAGATTAATTTAGTGCCTAATTGTGGATAAGCTGGAAAATAGCCTTCTGTTCGAATGTCCCAACCATTCGCAGGGCGTTCACTATAATCTAAGATATTATTAGAGGCTCGCCAACTTGATAGACGGTGATAATGGTTAGAACTTAATTTGAAATAGTCTCGCCAAATTTCGGCGCCAATTCCCAAACGATTATGATGATGCGTTAAATCATGATCATAAAAGCCATTAATGCCGACCATAAATTTTTCAGTAAAATAGCGATAACCAATACCATAATTAAATTGGCTACGAAGATCTTTGCGATGATAGTTAGTTTGAGCAAAGATCAGCTTTTCTTTTTGTTCATATAATGGAATTAACAATTCCGCTGAGCTATTTTTTAAGGTGAGATTTTTATCTGCTGAAAGTGAAACTCGCGCATGCCCAAATTGATTAAGCCATTGTTCTATTTTCTGATTGGATTTACTGGAGATTTGGCTAATTGCATATTGTGTTACATCGATATCTTTATTGAGTAAAAATGAATTATCAACAATAATTTTAGCGAGCTCTTCGCCCTCTGTTGAGGGGATTGCCTCATCTTGATTATTGAGCCACTTTTTTTTTAATAAATATTCATTAGGAATATTAAGAATAGTTCCATCATTTATTTTTAGCTCACCCGTTAACGATACATGTTGTGGATTAGCTTCAATCAATTTAAATAATTTTATATTAAATTTTTTTGCGATAGATTCTGGGGTATCACCCACTTTGACTTGATAAGTATTTTGTTGATTTATATCGCTAATATTATGTTTTTTAAAATTATTCTCATTGGCAAAAGTCTGCGTAGGCATGGTTGTCACAATAGGAAATGCTAATTGTATAAAAATATTAAGCCAAGCGACTTTTCTCGTAATAGAACTGGGGCGTGGGGAAGGTACATTATTTAACGTCGTCATTTTTAAACTCATCGTAACAAATAATGATGAGATTTTCGTATTTATAGTTTTTTTAGATATCAGAAACTGAACTTTAAGTAACTAACTTAACAATATATAAAAAATAGCAGATGAAAATTTTAAATGTAAATAAAGATTTAATTTGACTTAGTTAGACATGCGCTAATCATATATTAAAAAACAATAAATTTACTTTGTCTTATTTTAAAGTGTAATGATATAAAATATATATCATTGGTATAGTTAATAAAAAGCCAATAGCAAGAGTACTATTGGCTTACTTATAGAGCGTGAAATACTAGATATCAACAAAAGTATCAGGATCAGGCCCCAACCGCTTTCCTTTATCTAGTTGTTTTATTTCAGCAACTTCTTCTTTTTCTAATTTGAAATCAAAGATATGGAAGTTTTCTTCAATACGAGAAGGGGTAACTGATTTAGGAATAACAACCAAGCCACTATCTAAATGCCAACGTAACACAATTTGTGCCGGTGTTTTTTGGTATTTTTCTGCCAGTTTCTGAATAATTGGTTGATCAAACACGCCTTCACCACCTTGTGCTAAAGGACTCCATGATTCTGTCACAATATTATGGGTGGTATTCCAAGCTCTTAATGAAGCTTGTTGCATCAATGGGTGAATTTCAATCTGATTAATGACAGGGGAAACGCCCGTTTCTGTAATAATTCGCTCAAGGTGCTCTTCTTTAAAATTACATACCCCAATACTTTTAACCAGTCCCTCTTTTTGTAACACAATCATCTGCTTCCAAGCGTCAAGGTATAGCTCGCGAGATGGCACTGGCCAATGCATTAAATAGAGATCAACATAATCAAGTTGTAATCGCTCAAGGCTTTCAAGTAATGCACCACGAGCATGGGATTGATCGTTGTTCCATAATTTGGTGGTAATAAATAATTCGTCTCGAGGAATAGTGCTTTGCTTTAATGCCTTACCAACACCTTCTTCGTTATGATAAATAGCGGCGGTATCAATCAGACGATAACCTGTGTCGAAAGCATGATGTACCGCTTTAATAACTTGATCATTATCTGCTTGCCAAACCCCAAGTCCAAGTTGTGGGATAGTGTTGCCATCAGATAGTTGGATCAATTTAGGATTACTCATTATATACCTCCAGTTGCCTTTAAGTACTTAGAGTGCTGCCATATAGATACGCTGGCTGACTTCCAAGGTGATATCCTGATGTTCACCGAGTGCGGTTTGTCCATGTTGTTGCAGTTTTTGCACTAAGGCTGGAATATCCGCTTCACTGATATTAAAGTCAGACAGCCGTGTTTTTAGTCCCATGCGTTCAAAGAATTTACGAGTCTCATTGATGGCGCTATCGATTTTAAATGCATCAGAGCCTTGATGGATTCCCCACACTTTTTGTGCATATTGGATCAACTTAGCGTATTTCTCCTGACGTTTTTCGTTTAATAGCGCGGGTAAGACAATCGCGAGGGTTTGTGCGTGATCAAGCCCGTGTAATGCAGTAATTTCATGGCCTAATGCATGGGTTGCCCAATCTTGCGGTACACCGACACCAAGAATACCATTAAGTGCTTGGGATGCTGTCCACATTATATTAGCACGGATATCGTAGTCTTGTGGTGAGGTGAGGGCTTTCGGTCCTTCTTCGATTAAGATCCTTAATAGGCCTTCTGCATACTCATCTTGTACAAGCGCATTTACCGGATAAGTGAGATATTGCTCTAAAATATGAATAAATGCGTCAACAACGCCATTAGCGGTTTGTCTTGGTGGTAAAGAAAACGTTGCAGTTGGATCTAAAATAGCGCAATGAGGATAAACATGTGGGCTAGCAAAACTTTGTTTATCCATCGTTTGTTTTTTACTGATCACGGAAAAACAATTGGTTTCAGAGCCAGTTGCTGGAAGGGTTAGTACACAGCTTAATGGCAGTGCTTTTTCAATTGCCTGACCTCGGCTAGTGACAATCTCCCAAGGCTCTCCTTGATAAGGTATTGCAGCCGCAATAAATTTGGTTCCATCAACAACGGAGCCTCCTCCTACAGCCAGTAAATGAGTAATACCGTGATAACGAGCGTAAGCAACAGCTTTCATTAGCGTTTCATACGAAGGATTGGGTTCAATACCGCCAAACTCATGAATTTGATACCCTGGTAAGGCCGCATGCACTTGATCAAGTATCCCATTGCGCTTAATACTTCCGCCGCCATAAGTTAATAAAATTCTTTCATTTTTCCCAATTTCAGAACGTAATTTTGCAATTTGTCCTTGACCAAAATGAATTCGAGTGGGGGAGTAATAAGTGAAATTTTGCATGGTTGTTTCCACCTTAATTTTATGTTCTTGATATGCTGTAGCATGACAAATCATTAGGAAAAATTATTTCACTGTATATAGACGGGATAATATGACATGACTATAACAGCGGGGTTATGAATGCGAGTGTTAAACCCTTTTTTTCATAACTATAGTTATTAATTGTAGTTAATTTATAAGGAGTAGTATGAAAAGTCATTATTTAACATTAAACCAAGCTCATTGGGATAAACAAGCCGCAATGCAAAATCAATGGTCTAAACCCGTGGACGATAAAGAAATTATCGAGGCAAAAAAAGGAAACTGGAAAGTACATTTAACGCCGAATCCCGTTAAAAAGGAGTGGTTAGCAGATATTAAAGGTAAAAACATACTCTGCTTAGCTTCAGCTGGTGGGCAACAAGCACCTATTTTAGCTGCTGCTGGTGGCATTGTGACCGTTTTTGATTTATCTGAAGGGCAACTGAGTAAAGATAGCCAATTAGCACAAAAACATCAGTTAGCTTTAACTACTCAACAAGGGGATATGGCTGATTTATCGGTATTTTCTGATGAAAGTTTTGATATTGTTTTTCATCCAATTTCAAATCTTTATGTACCTGATGTTAATCCTGTTTGGCAAGAATGTTATCGTGTATTGAGAAAAAACGGGGTTCTTATGGCGAGTTTTTATAACCCTGTAGTTTTTGTTGATGACAGAAATCAGGCATTGCGTGCACAAGGATTAATGAGACCGACTTATCGTTTGCCTTATAGTGATCAAAATTCATTACCTTCAGATATTTTGCAAGAAAAAATTGCAAAGGGAGACGGACTTGTATTTGGTCATTCGTTGACAGATTTGATTGGTGGGCAATTAAGAGCAGGTTTTTTATTACAAGATTTTGTTGAAGATTTTGCTCCTCAGGCTCGTTTTTTAATTGATAGTTATATTCCAACATTTCTTGCTTCGAAAGCCATTAAAATATAATAAATCAATTAGTTGAAATATTACCATTACAATAATAAATCTGTTTTATAAATATCTTAATAGGATAGGAGATAAGAAAATGAACAACTGAACGTGTGTCACAGCATCGAATAATACATAAAAAACGCCATTATTTTCACTTTAAATAATGGCGTTTTTGGTGTTACTCGAAATGGCTTATTTGGCGCTGTTATTGCTACTTTTACGATGACGAATATACATCACAATAGAGCCAATTAAACCGGCAGTTAATAGTAATACTGGTAATGTCATAAGAATATTCATCACCAATGTTTCATGTTTTTGAATAAAAGGGATCAGGTTCAGTATATAACCTAATGAGACAATAAGACCGACCCATAAGAAGCCACTAATCCAGTTAAATAGTTGGAAGCGACGTTGTTGTAATTCAGATAAACCGGCCAAAGTTGGTAGTAATGTACGTACAAAACCGATAAAACGGCCAATTAATAGTGCGTACAGGCCTCGACGATGGAAAAGATCATTGGCTTTATGGTGATATTGTTCGGGTAATTGAGCCATCCAACGTTTGACCACTTTAGTATCACTTAGCCAGCGGCCTTGCAGAAATCCAAGCCAGCTACCAATACTCGCGGCAGTACCTAACACAATAATGGTTGGCAAGAAATGTAAAACATCTTTGGCAATTAATGCACCACAGAGAATTAATAATGTATCGCCGGGTAGAAATGCGGCAGGTAGAACCCCATTTTCCAGCATAATAATAACAAAAAGAACAATATAAATAATCCACAAAATATTTGGATCAGCTAGCACCATATAATCATGTTGCAGTAGCGCGTGAATTATCTCTTTTAATGTACCCATTCGGCGAACTCGCATCACAAAAAAACTATATGAGAGCTATTCTAACGTAAAAAGAAGATGATCGTTTGATTTAATCCCTGTGAAACCACAGGGATAGCTTTTTTTTAATAAAAAAAGAGATGAATTAGTTAGAAATACGTAAAAATGCTTGCTCTAGATCTTCAATTAAATCATCAATATTTTCTAAGCCGATATGTACTCTAAATAAGGTTCCTGCGAGAGTGGGCTGAGTGTCATATTGTCGCATCGCTTTAATATCATTGGGATGATAGCCTAAAATAAGAGATTCAAATCCACCCCATGAAAAGGCCATTTTAAACAGGGATAAGTTATCAAGAAAACGTGATAATTCCTCAGTGGTGAGGATCTTTTTTAGACTAAAAGAGAACAACCCATTACTTCCAGTAAAATCACGTTGAAAATAGGTGTGCCCCGGACAAGAAGAGAGTGCTGGATGGTAGACATTATCCACTAGCGGGTGCTGTTTTAACCAACGCGCAATTTCTAATCCACTTTGCTCATGTTGTTTCATTCTAACTGCTAAGGTTCTTAAACCACGAGCTGCCATATAAGCTGTATCCGGATCTGCGCACTGGCCTAATAAATACGTGTTTTCACGTAATTGTGGCCAACAACGTTGATTAGCAACAGCAAAACCTAACATACCATCTGAGTGACCAATAATATATTTGGTCGCTGATTGGATAGAAATATCAGCACCTAAAGTAAGAGGTTTAAGTAATAAACCTGCTGCCCACGTATTATCAATCATTATAATAATATTTGGGTTATAGTGTCTTACCACAGTGATAATACCTTGTAAATCTTGCACTTCCATCGTAATAGAGCCGGGTGATTCTAGAAAAACAATTTTTGTTTCAGGGCGTAATAATTGACTAATTTCAGTGCCGATTAAGGGATCAAAATAGGTTGTGGTGACAGAAAATTTACTTAATATCTGATCACAAAAATTTTGCGTGGGATCGTAAGCGGAACCAGTCACAAGGATATGACAACCTTGTTCAATAAACGCAAGAATAGATTGAGTAATAGCCGCTGCACCTGATGGAAATAATGCGCAACCGGTCCCTTGTTCTAGTTCGGTTAGTGCCTCTTGTAGTGCAAAATGCGTGGTAGTACCTCTTCGCCCATAAAATAGAGCGCCTTCAGCTCGTTTTTGGGTGGCTTCACGTTTTTGGGCAACCGTATCAAAAATAACCGATGAAGTTCGCTGTATAATAGGGTTTACTGCGCCTTGTGAATATTTTTTTGATCGACCACTTAATAGCAGTGAGGTTTCTGGTTTTTTTTGCGTCATCCTTTATACCTACTTGTTATGTAATGATGTGTTTACCCCAAGTTAATGCATTTTTTACTGAAGTACAAAAGAGGATCGCGACAGTTGATAAAATTTCACGTTATATGAAATAACGAAAAATTGTCTTAAAAATCGACAAATGAAAAAAAAATGGCTAAATAGTAATGATAATTACTATCAAAATGCTTCATGTTTGATATCATCTGAGCGTTTCTCTTTTTCCTGATGGCAACAGGATGATTGTAAATAAACGATTTTGGGTAAGTAGTGAAATAGAAACTTCATTACTGAATAGATAATTAGATAAGAAAGAGAGTAAAAGGCCAACTGATGCGTAATTTGACAGCTTCTATTATATTGGCAATCGGTCTGACAGGCTCTGCTTTTGCGGATACGACACCGGCTAAGCAAACTGAGCAACCTGCGACTACGGCCACTTCTTCAACCGCTTCTACACAGGGAACGGCGACTACAACGATTGCACCAACAGCAGAAAATACGGCAACGCCAACGGGGGAAGCAGCCAAAACGGCAACTTCTGAAACACCAGTGGCAGAAGAGAATACATCGACGAGTACAGGAGATGCTGCACAGACAGCTCTAGAGCCAGAAAATGCCACGCAAGGTGCGACACCTGAAATCGTCACTGGAGGGGGATTTGCTGAAGATCTCTCTGTTATGGGAATGTATCGCAATGCAGATCTCGTGGTAAAAAGTGTCATGATCGGTTTGCTACTCGCCTCTATTGTCACTTGGGCGCTGTTCTTTGCTAAAGGTAGCTACTTATTAGCATTACGTCGTCGTTTAAGAAATGAAAGTGCGCAATTAGTAGAAGCGAAATCCCTCAAAGAGGCATTAGCGATTAGCCAAAAATTTGGCAATAAAAGTGCGACAGCCGACTTTTTTAATGATGCTGAATTAGAGCGTACTTACTCTCAAGATAGTCACGTTGCATCTGGTATTAAAGAGCGTGTTGAGATGCGCATGGAGCGTCGTGTCGCGGCTATTATTCGTGAATTAGGACGTGGTAATGGTTATTTAGCGACCATTGGGGCAATTTCTCCTTTTATCGGTTTGTTTGGTACGGTTTGGGGGATCATGAATAGCTTTATTGGTATTGCGCATTCTCAAACTACCAACTTAGCGGTGGTTGCCCCCGGTATCGCAGAAGCATTATTAGCAACCGCCATCGGCTTGATTGCGGCTATCCCTGCGGTCATTATTTACAATATTTTTGCACGTATGATTTCCGGTTATCGTGGTGAAATTGGCGATATTGCAACAGGTGTAGTGACCTTAGTCAGTCGTGACTTAGATATTGAAAACAGCAAATCAAGGTAATGAATTATGGCAATGAATCTTGGTAATGATTCAGGTGAAGATAATGAATTGCATGATATTAACGTCACACCTTTTATTGATGTGATGTTAGTATTGCTGATTATCTTCATGGTAGCAGCCCCCTTAGCGACGGTTGATATTAAAGTCAATTTACCTGCTTCGAGTGCCAAGCCTCAACCTCGGCCAGAAAAACCTGTTTATTTGACGATTAAATCAGATAAACAGATTTTTATCGGTGAAGAGATGGTAACTCATGAGACGATGGCCAGTGTCTTGGATTCTATGACGCAGTCGAATAAAGAAACGACTATCTTTTTCCAAGCCGATAAAACGGTCGATTATGAAACTTTAATGGGGGCAATGGACTCATTAAGGAAGGCGGGATACCTCAAAGTAGGGCTAGTGGGGATGGAAACCGTATCATCGGGTAACTAATTTTTTACTCATATTATACTTAAAAATATCAGCACTCTATCAGTCATATTGCAATGATTAATAGAGTGCTTTTTTTATTCACCAAAGATATAAATATGGTTATCTTTTTGTACTATTTATTTTTCTAGTATATTAATAGTTGCGCTAAAATAAAATTTAGCTTTAGTGTTAAATGTTATTAATCGTCTTTAGATTAAATTTTGTATAGCAGTATTAATTAAATTACTTAAGTGATTATGTGCTGAATCAATTAATAATAAGTAGATACTATTATTAAAGTTCCAATAGTATCAATATTCGTTAACTATTCATATTTTTTCACTTTTTATTTGATAAATATTTTTGTTCTTATGGTAAATATAACTATAACCACATGATTAATAATGTTTTTATTGCTATTTGGTTTAAGTGTAAAAAAACTTGCGCAAAAAATTCTATTGGATATAATGCATCCCAAGTTACAAATTGAAACATGTTGTAACCTGTAACAACGCCTAATTTATTTATTATCTAAGTTTCCGTTTTGGTTACTTACTTTTTTTATTACACCAGGTAGATCGTTGTTTTCAGTCATTCAATTACTGATAAGTTGATTTTATTTACTTATCTATACTGCAACGGATATTTTGTCGGTTGTGAGTAAAATATAAAGAGAAAGGCAGAGAACTACACATAGCATTTTTATTATTTTAATAAATTTAAAAGCCATAGTACTTCGCGGTACTATGGCTTTTTGTTTTATTATGCAGCAAATGTGTGTTTCATCTTGTCTAGAGCCCGCTTATACCATCGGTTGTTTTCTTTCTATCTATCTATGCAAGTACCTGCTACACCAACAAATTGTTAACACTCTTAGCGAGGCGTTTTTAGATTTTGTGACACATTTTTCTGCTATGGTGCCAAAAACACATTATTACTTTGTCTTCGTCAGTATCAAGCATCAATTTGCTACCAATATTTAACATCAAAATTGAGTTAGCGTTATCCAGCTAGCAAAATCGCAATGTTATAAAATAACCATTAGTAATAATTTCAAAATAATATTAATTAGCTATTGTGGAGTATTTCTGGGAGATAACCACCGGTTGTTATAATGGATTACTTATCTAACAAGTCGTTTTTACGACACTAAATTGTTATTCCAAAAACGAATATACTTATAACTA
This sequence comes from Proteus sp. HMSC14B05, assembly GCF_001808035.1. Taxonomy (NCBI): domain Bacteria; kingdom Pseudomonadati; phylum Pseudomonadota; class Gammaproteobacteria; order Enterobacterales; family Morganellaceae; genus Proteus; species Proteus sp. HMSC14B05. Next base: position 169,350 of record NZ_KV792000.1, read on the forward strand.
TATGAAAAATTATGAGAAAAACAGGTTGATTGATGGTTAAAATATAGACGGTTTAAGTATTGATTACGATAAAGTCATCAATAAAGAGCGTAATGAAGATAACTTTGTTGATTAATCAATCTAGTAATGAAATTAGAGATATTAATGTAATTATTTATTATTTATAAAATCCAGTTTTTAACAATTTATATAATGTAATACAAAGGTTGATAATATGAAAATAACCATCATATTTATAATTAAAAAAATATATTAAGTTATTTCTAATAATGTGGGTTGAAAATTAGAAATAATAAATTATTATTTTTGTATTATTTTAAATATATTGTCTTATAAATTGATTGTTTTTTGTGTTTTTTGTATCTAGTTGATTTTAAATGATTTGTATTATTTTTAATTAGCTCATTTTTTGATAATAAGAATTATTACTACTTATTTTATCATTACTATATAAAGAATAATTAATTTTAAATTGACCATATATATTAAAAATCCATCTTAAACATTAAATAGCTGAAACGTTTTTTCTCGCATAAAAGAATAATTTATTTTTTAATGAATTATCGCTTGATAATGATCAAGTCATTATTGTGTCGGAGTGTTAAAAAGGCGGTGTTTTAAAATTATTCCAATTAAAAATCATCATATCAGGAGAGATATATGGCCTTGGGGAATAATGTTTTTTCCCAACATGGTATTAACCGACGCGATTTTATGAAATTGTGCGCAGCGTTATCAGCTACCATGGGATTAAGCGGCAAAGCAGCCGCGCAAATGTCACAAGCAATGACATCACCTGAACGTCCACCTGTTATTTGGATTGGTGCTCAAGAGTGTACAGGTTGTACGGAATCTTTATTACGTGCGACTCACCCAACACTTGAAAACCTTGTTCTGGATGTTATCGCACTTGAATATCACGAAGTGCTCTCTTCCGCTTTTGGTTATCAAGCAGAAGAAAACAAACATAATGCGATGGAGAAATACAAAGGTAAATACGTCCTTGTTGTCGACGGTTCTATCCCTGACAAAGATGGCGGTATTTACTGTATGGTGGCAGGCAAACCTATTCTTGAGCATATCAAAGAAGCCGCTGAAGGTGCGGCGGCAATTATTGCTATCGGTTCTTGTTCTGCATGGGGTGGTGTGCCAGCTTCTGGAGGTAACCCTACTGGCGCTAAATCACTGGAAGCTATTTTACCGGGTAAAACAGTTATCAATATTCCAGGGTGTCCACCAAACCCACATAACTTCTTAGCTACAGTTGCACATATTATTACCTTTAATTCATTACCTAAGTTAGATAGCAAAAACAGACCGCTATTTGCATATGAGCGTCTAATACATGAAAACTGTGAACGCCGTCCTCATTTTGATGCGGGTCGTTTTGCTAAAGAATTTGGTGATGAAGGACACCGCCAAGGCTGGTGTTTATACCATTTAGGTTGTAAAGGACCTGAAACTTACGGTAACTGCCCAACATTAGAATTTTGCGATATTGGTGGAGGAATTTGGCCTGTTGGTATTGGTCACCCTTGCTATGGCTGTAATGAAGAGGGTGTCGGGTTTACGAAAGGTATTTTCCAACTTGCGAATGTTTATCAGCCAACACCAAAAGCACAAGTACCCGATGTTAACGCCAAAGAAGGTGGTGGTGTTTCTTATGGTGCAGCAGGCTTATTAGGTGCAGTTGTTGGTGCTGTTGCTGGGGTAAGTGTGATGGCTGTGCGTCAATTAGGCCGTGACAAAAATACCACAGGAGCCTCACAGGAGGATAAACGGTGAATAGGCGTCATTTCTTTAAGCTGGCATCAGGTGGGGTTCTCCTTGCGGGAATGGCACCCACTGCGAGTCATGCTGCGGCGCAGAACCGTCCTCCAATTCCTGGGGCTCTCGGTATGCTCTATGACTCTACACTCTGTGTAGGCTGTCAAGCATGTGTGACAAAATGTCAGGAAATTAATCATCCGGAACCCATGGAGCGTGGTGATACTTATGCTAATGGTGATCCGATCTGGTCAAACAATGACAAACTAAGTCCTTACACAAATAACATTATTCAAATTTGGCGTGATGGAACAGGTGAAAATAAAGATCAACTGGAAAACGGTTATGCCTTTATTAAGAAACAATGTATGCATTGCGTTGATGCTAACTGTGTTTCTGTGTGTCCTGTTTCAGCGTTAACCAAAGATCCGAAAACCGGTATTGTGCATTATCATGCAGATATCTGTACAGGTTGTCGTTACTGTATGGTGGGTTGTCCTTATAACATTCCTAAATACGATTATGATGATCCCTTCGGTAAGCTTTATAAATGTGAACTATGTAACCAAAAAGGGGTAGAGCGCTTAGATAAAGGCTTATTACCCGGCTGTGTTGAGGTTTGTCCAACAGGTGCTGTGATTTTTGGTACTCGTGAAGAGTTGCTTGAAGAAGCAAAACGCCGGTTAGCGAAAAAAGCGGGTGAAGAATATCACTATCCACGCCAAACCATTAATGGTGGCGATACTTATCTACATAAGATCCCAGAATATCAAGATCATATCTATGGTGAGTTTGAAGGTGGTGGTACGCAGGTGATGGTACTTTCCGCGGTGCCTTTTGAAAACCTAGGTATGCCAGAAGTGGCTCCATTATCAACGGGTGCGCGTTCTGAACATATTCAACATACGCTGTATAAAGGTATGGTTTTACCAATAGCAGCGCTTGCGGGCATTACTTATTTGGTTAACCGTAATAGTAAAAAACAAGAGCAGGAACACCATAAGGAGGATAACGATGTCGAGTCATGATCCTCGTCCACTTGGCGGTAAGTTATTTACTTTAGCTGTTAGAGTGTTTTTACCGCTTGCTGTGCTTGGTTTTATTCTTATTGGTAAGCGTTTGGTATTGGGTCTTGGGGATGTTTCCGATCTAAATGGCGGTTATCCTTGGGGTATTTGGATAGCCTTTGACTTACTTATCGGAACAGGCTTTGCGTGTGGTGGTTGGGCACTGGCATGGGCTGTTTATGTTTGTAATAAAGGTGAATTTCATCCCTTAGTACGTCCTGCATTATTAGCGAGCTTGTTCGGCTATTCGTTAGGTGGATTATCCATTGCAATCGATATTGGTCGTTACTGGAACATGCCTCACTTCTTTATGCCTCAATACTTTAACGTTAACTCCGTGTTGTTTGAAACAGCAACTTGTATGACCATCTACATTATGGTGATGGCATTAGAGTTTTTACCTGCACTACTGGAACGTTTAGGTTGGAAAGTTTCGTTAAGACGCCTTAATAAAGCGATGTTCTTTATTATTGGTCTAGGCGCCTTATTGCCAACCATGCACCAATCCTCCATGGGATCATTAATGATTTCGGCAGGTTGGAAGGTGCATCCTCTGTGGCAATCTTATGAAATGCTACCGCTATTCTCTTTATTAACCGCCTTTATCCTCGGTTTCACTATTGTTATTTTTGAAGGTTCTTTATTAAAAGCGAGCCGTACTATTAATGACGATGAAACACCGCTATTTACCAAGTTAACTAAAATCATAGAAGTACTTCTGATCACCTTCTTGGTATTACGTTGGGGTGAAGTGATCTGGAACGGTAAGCTGAGTTATATCGCTAAAGGGGATATGTTCTCTTGGTTATTCCTTGCAGAAAGTGCCTTGTTGTTTATTCCTCTGGTATTGATGCACCTGAAAAATAATCGTCGTAGCCCAAGAATGTTATTTGTCTGCGCATTATTTATGTTAGTGGGTGCGGCAATGTGGCGTATGAACTATTCATTAGTCGCTTATAACCCAGGCAACGGCTATCACTATTTCCCAACTGCAAGTGAGTTGTTGATTTCTATTGGCTTCGTTGCATTCGAAGTTACTGCTTACATTCTTATTATCCGTTTACTGCCGGTACTACCAGCACAAACAGAGTCAAATATACAATTAAAAAAGGCTGAGGTTAAATCATGAGCCAACGCATTACTATTGATCCTATTACCCGTATTGAAGGGCATTTACGCGTCGACTGTGAAATCGATAACGGAAAAGTCGTTAAAGCTTGGTCTTCCGGTACTATGTGGCGTGGAATGGAGGAGATCCTAAAAGGAAGCGATCCTCGTGATGCATGGATTATTGTGCAACGCATTTGTGGTGTTTGTACAACGGTTCACGCAATAGCCTCAGTACGTGCTGTAGAAGATGCCTTAGGGATGGATATTCCGGTTAATGCTCAGTATATCCGTAACTTAATTCTGGCTTCTCACATTATTCATGACCATATCGTCCATTTCTATCAGTTGTCTGCGATGGATTGGGTTGATATTACGGCAGCATTACAGGCAGATCCTGAAAAAGCCTCAGCGATGCTTAAAGGGGTTTCTCAATGGCAATTGAACTCTGCTGAAGAGTTCAGAAAAGTGCAGAAGAAAATTCAAGATTTGGTTGATAGCGGTCAGTTAGGTATTTTCGCTAATGGTTACTGGGGTCACTCAGCCATGAAATTACCTCCTGAAGTTAACTTGATTGCGGTAGCCCACTATCTACAAGCATTGGAATGCCAGCGCGATGCAAACCGCATTGTTGCCGTGTTAGGGGGTAAAACACCGCATATTCAAAACTTAGCGGTGGGCGGTGTTGCTAACCCAATTAACCTTGATGCACCGAATGTTCTCAATTTAGAACGTTTAATGTATGTAAAACACTTTATTGATAACTTGGGTGATTTTATTGAACAAGTTTATAAAGTGGATACTGCTATTTTTGCTGCTTATTATCCAGAGTGGTTAAAAATCGGTAAAGGGGCTAATTACTACTTATCTGTGCCTGAATTGCCTATTAATGGCAATAATACTGAGTTTTTACTCTCAGGTGGCTATATGGAAGGCGTTGATTTTTCTACTTATCGTCCAATCAAAGATTGGAAAGATCAAAACCTGAAAGACGGCATTGAAGAGAGTGGTAAACACGCATGGTATGAAGATGATGAACCATTAAAACCATGGGAAGGTTTAACTCGTCCTAAATACACCGGTTGGGATGAAAATAATAAATACTCATGGGTTAAGTCACCCACATTTTACGGCAAACCTGTAGAAGTAGGTACTTTAGCATGGTTAGTGTGTGGTTTAGCGGGTAAACATGAAGGCACAGTAAAACACTATAACGAAGTTAATCAGATCTACACCAAATTAACCGGTCAAACCTTGGTGACAGAGCAGTTAGAGTCAACTTGGGGACGCATTATTGGTCGTACCGTTCATGCTTGTGTATTACAAGATTCGCTTAACTTCTTATGGCAATCACTGGTTGATAATATTGGCCGTGGAGATACTGCTTCCTTTATTAAACCTGAGTTTGAGCCGGGTAAAGAGTATCGTGGCGTCGGTTTTGAAGAGGCTTCGCGCGGTATGCTATCTCACTGGATAGTCTTTAAAGATGGCAAAATCACAAACTATCAGGCAGTTGTTCCTTCAACATGGAATGCGGGTCCTCGTAACTTTAATGATGAACCGGGTCCTTATGAGTTATCACTAGTGGGAACGCCGGTGGCTGATCCTAACAAACCTCTGGAAGTGGTAAGAACCATTCACTCTTTCGACCCATGTATGGCTTGTGCTGTGCATATGGTTGATTTAACAGGTAAAGAATTAAGTAAGGTGAAGGTATTGTAATGCGTACACTTGTCTTAGGTATTGGTAATTTATTACTAAGCGATGAAGGCATTGGTGTTCGTATCGTAGAAGCGCTCGAAGAGCGCTTCTCTTTACCGGAGAACGTCGATGTTATTGATGGTGGCACATCAGGCATGGAAATTTTGCAAGATATTGCCGCAAGAGATTTATTGATTGTTGCTGATGCAGTAAGAAGCCAGCACGAGCCGGGCAGTATCTTTGTATTACATGATGATGATGTACCTGCATTATTTACCCAGAAAATTTCACCGCATCAACTCGGGCTATCGGATGTATTAATGGCTTTACGTATGACCGATGAATTTCCTCGCAAACTGATTTTAGTGGGTATTGAACCTGCTTCATTAGCGCCAAGTATGTCATTGTCAGATATTGGTCAGCAGTCGATGGAAATAGCACTTGAACAAGTGGTTAATATTTTGCGTGAACATGGGATCACCGTAACCCCTAAAGAGGTAACAGCATGAGTGAATTAAATTGGGATATCACGGGATACGATGAACCACCTATTGAATTACTTGAAAGCAGTTTTCGAGAGATTGCCAAAAAAGAGATGCAAGCATTGCCTTTTTATAGAGAAAATATTCCCGTAAAAGCGGGAGGATTTACTTTATTTGAAAAGCAATGGATTGGAACAATTTTAACGCCTTGGATGCTAGAGCTTATTGTGTTGCCCGGGCCATCACAAGAGTGGCCAAGACGTAAAATTGGTGAGCGTATCGCCTTAGCGCTTCCTTGTGGTCAGGTTAAATTTGTCGTTGGTGAACTTGCTAATGGTGCTCAATATCTGGCTTGTTCATTAATGTCGCCACTTGATCGCCATTTACAAGGTGAGCAAGCGGTTGAGTTAGCAGAAAACAGTGCAAAAATGGCTCTTTCTCTTCCTGTTCAGACACAATCCGTCACAGAAGTTGATTTAAGTCGGCGTTCCCTGTTTCGTGGTCAGTTAAGATCATAATGTAGAACGTTTACGCGACACCGAGTCAAATTCTTCTTATTGAATAGTCAGGAGTCAGAATATGTGTAGCACTTGCGGTTGTGGTGAAGGTAATGTCAGCATTGAAGGCGTAGCGCCTCATTCACACGATCACCACCATCACTCTCACGACCATGATCATCACGACCATGGCCATCACCATCACGGTCATCACCATCATCATGGGCATGATCATCATCATGAACACAATGCTACTCCAGCGAATACTGTTCATAAATATATTGATAAGTCTGAGCAAAAGCATAAGCACAATTACGAAACTCATGGTCAGCCTATCATTATTCATCATCACCATTACCATAATAGTGGCGATGTTCATCTCCATTTTTATCATGATGCACAGCAAAATGAAGCCCAAGTGTTCCATGAGCATCGTCATGGGCATGACGATCATCATGCACATTCTCATGAACATACTCATAGCCATGAACATGAACATAGCCATGCTCACGAACATAGCCATGAACACGAAGAACAATTTAGTCCAGTTATTGATAATGACAACATGCATTATGGGCAAGGGGAAGCTGGTACTCATGCTCCCGGAATTAGCCAAAAACGAATGTTAAAAATTGAGATGGATGTACTGGATAAAAATAATCGAATTGCCGTTCATAATCGTGAACATTTTGCCCAGCAAAATGTATTGGCGCTGAATTTAGTTTCAAGTCCCGGCTCCGGTAAAACAACGTTGCTAACTCAAACGTTAAAACAGCTAACGCAACGTGTACCTTGTGCGGTGATTGAAGGTGATCAGCAAACGACGAATGATGCTGATCGTATTCGTGAAACCGGGGTTGCTGCTATTCAAGTCAATACGGGTAAAGGTTGTCACCTTGATGCACAAATGGTGCATGATGCTACCCATCAATTAGGTTTAAAAGACAACAGTATTCTCTTTATTGAAAATGTTGGCAATCTGGTTTGCCCTGCTAGTTTTGATCTGGGTGAAAAACATAAAGTGGCTATCCTTTCGGTAACGGAAGGGGAAGATAAACCATTAAAATATCCACATATGTTTGCCGCTGCAGATCTGATGATTATCAATAAAATTGATTTAGTACCACATCTTAATATCGATGTGCAAGCGTGTATTGAATCAGCGCGTCGCGTCAATCCTAATATTGAGATCATCGCATTATCTGCGACAACTGGCGAAGGTATGGAAGAGTGGTTAGCTTGGTTGGAGAGCCGTTTATGTGCTTAGGTGTTCCTGCCAAGATAGTTGAGGTGGGCAATGATGTCCACCAACTCGCTTATGCTGAAGTCAGTGGCGTAAAACGTGCCGTCAATATCTCTATGGTTTGTGAGGGTGACCCGTCAGAGTTATTAGATAAGTGGGTGCTTATTCATGTTGGATTTGCCATGAGTATTCTTGATGAACAAGAAGCTCAAGATACTCTGGATGCATTACAACATGTATATGGTGTTACCCTTGAAGAGGCTGATGATGCAATACGTTGATGAATTTCGTGATCCCGAATTAGCCAAAGCATTATTAGCTCAAATACGTGAAACTATTTCACAATGGCCTCATCCCATCACTCGCCCATTACAGATTATGGAAGTATGTGGCGGACATACGCATGCCATTTTTAAATTTGGTCTCGACCGCTTATTACCACAAGAGATTGAGTTTGTTCATGGTCCCGGTTGCCCGGTATGTGTGTTACCTATGGGGCGCATTGATGCTTGCTTAGAAATTGCAGCCCGTCCAGAAGTCATTTTCTGTACTTTCGGTGATGCGATGCGGGTGCCCGGTCGTCATGGTTCAATGCTTGATGCTCGTCGTCGCGGTAGTGATATCCGTATTGTTTACTCACCGCTTGATTCATTAAAAATTGCGCAAGATAACTCTGATAAACAAGTGGTATTTTTTGGCTTAGGTTTTGAAACTACCATGCCAAGTACGGCGATGACGCTGCAACAAGCGAAATTACGTGGACTGAAAAATTTTTCGCTATTTTGTCAGCACATTACTATCGTACCGACTTTACGTTGCTTATTAGAGCAAGAAGATGTACGTATTGATGGTTTTATTGCCCCCGGTCATGTCAGTATGGTGATTGGCTGCACGCCTTATCAACCTTTATGTGATGAATTTGAAAAACCCTTTGTGGTGACAGGTTTTGAACCGTTGGATTTATTACAAGCTATACTGATGGTAGTAAAACAGCTTAAAGCAAAAGCTGAGAATGCAGATTATGTTTTAAGTATTGAAAATCAATATAGTCGTATTGTCCCTAATGAAGGCAATAAACTTGCGCAAAAAGCATTGAAAGATGTTTTTATGCTAAAAGAGAGCAGTGAATGGCGTGGACTTGGGGAGATCCCTATGTCTGGTATTCAACTAACACCCGCTTACGCTGAGTTTGACGCTGAACGACGTTTTACACCAGCACCACAACAAGTGGCTGATAATCCACAATCACGCTGTGGCGATGTATTAACCGGACGATGCAAACCTTCTGATTGCCCATTATTTGGTAAAAGTTGTACACCAGAAACGGCATTAGGTGCCTTAATGGTGTCATCAGAAGGTGCATGTGCGGCTTATTATCAGTATCGCCGTGAAGGTAATATATGAAACAACCTGATGAAATCACCTTAGCTCAAGGAAATGGTGGGCAAGGTATGCAACAACTTATCGAAGGGCTATTTTTGAAAGCATTCGATAATCCATTATTGAATGAAAAAGAAGATCAGGCTCGTATTGCATTAGCCGATCTCACAGCACAGGGCGATCGTCTGGCATTTAGTACCGACAGTTATGTGATTGATCCGATCATTTTCCCAGGTGGAAATATTGGTAAATTATCTGTTTGCGGAACCGCGAACGATCTTTCTGTAGGTGGAGCTGTACCTCGCTATCTCTCTTGTGGTTTTATTTTAGAAGAGGGACTTGCTTTTGAAACGCTAGAAACATTGGTGATGGCGATGGCAAAAGCCGCACAACAAGCAGGTATTCAGATTGTAACGGGGGATACCAAAGTGGTTCCTCGTGGTGCTGCGGATAAGATCTTCATTAATACTGCGGGTATTGGGGTGATCCCAAGTAAAATTGATTGGGCAGCGAGTCACATTAAAGCCGGCGATAAGATCATCGTCAGCGGTACAATAGGCGATCATGGTGCCACTATCTTAAATTTACGTGAAAATTTAGGATTGGAAGCTGATCTGCAAAGTGACTGTGCCGTGCTTGAACCAATGATCGCGCCTTTACGTCAAATTGACGGTATTCGTGCATTACGTGATGCAACTCGTGGTGGCGTGACCGCTATTTTACATGAGTTTTCTCAAGCCTGTGGCTGTGGCATGAATGTATATGAAAACAAATTGCCAATGAAACAGTCTGTACGTGGTGTGTGTGAATTATTAGGGCTGGAAGCACTCAATTTTGCTAACGAAGGTAAAATTGTATTAGTCGTGTCACCGCAAGCAGAAAAACAAGTTCTTGAGGCTTTACATCAACATACTTTAGGTCAAGATGCTTGTACCATTGGTGAAGTAACTGAAGAGCGTTATATTCGTTTAACGGGAATTTTTGGCACAAGTCGTATTTTAGATCTCCCTTATAACGAGCCATTACCCCGTATTTGTTAATTAAATCAAATCACTCAACTGATCTTTTAAATACTCATAAGTTATTTCTCTGTTACAGAAGTTTGTTATAACGCAAACTTCTGTCATTTATCTTAATTCTGATCCTTTGATAAAAATATTTTTGGAGTAACATGTTCGACCAATCCTACTGCGTGGAGAGGGTCTCTCGTGGGGGTAAGTTCTAGGGAAAAACATGTCTTGGTCAGAATTTAAATCTCAATACCTGATCCGTTTCTGGAAGCCTCTTCCGGCGGTTATTGCAGCAGGTATCTTATCTACTTACTACTTTGGTTTAACCGGCACTTTCTGGGCAGTTACTGGTGAGTTTACTCGCTGGGGCGGTCATGTGATGCAATGGTTTGGTGCGCATCCAGAAGAATGGGGTTACTTTAAAATCATTGGTCTTGAAGGGACACCACTCACTCGTATTGATGGGGTAATGATTATTGGGATGTTTGGTGGTTGTATTATGGCAGCACTTTGGGCCAATAATGTCAAACTTCGTCATCCTCAACATAAAGTGCGTATTCTTCAGGCCGTTTTGGGCGGTATTATTGCCGGATTTGGTGCACGTTTAGCCATGGGGTGTAACCTCGCGGCATTCTTTACCGGTATTCCTCAATTTTCATTGCATGCTTGGTTCTTTGCTGTTGCTACTGCTATTGGCTCTTATTTTGGTGCCAAACTTTCATTAATGCCACTATTTCGTATACCGGTAAAACTGCAAAAAGTCAGTAAAGCATCACCTATTACGCAAGATAAACAACGTGCAAAACGTCGCTTTCGATTGGGGATGGTTATCTTTTTTGCCATGATCGCATGGTCATTAATCATTCTATTTGATTCACCCAAACTCGGCTTTGCTATGCTGGGGGGAATTGGCTTTGGGATCTTAATTGAACGTGCGCAAATCTGTTTTACTTCCGCATTTCGTGACTTATGGATAACCGGTAGAACGCATATGGCGAAAGCGATTATTATCGGTATGGCGGTAAGTGCGGTGGGTATTTTTAGCTATGTACAATTAGGTGCTGCACCGAAAATTATGTGGGCCGGTCCTAATGCAGTTATTGGTGGTTTGTTGTTTGGTTTTGGTATCGTGCTTGCTGGTGGTTGTGAAACAGGCTGGATGTATCGTGCAGTTGAAGGGCAGATCCACTTTTGGTGGGTAGGTTTAGGTAACGTGATTGGTTCAACAATACTGGCGTACTATTGGGATGATTTTTCTGCGGTACTGGCTACCGACTACGATAAAATCAACCTATTAGATACCTTTGGTCCAGTTGGTGGATTAGCCATCACCTACCTGCTACTTGGTCTCTCTTTTATATTACTACTTTGGTGGGAAAAACATTTCTTCCGCAAAAGAGCGCAACAAGCGCAAGCGCTTTCAACACAAATTAATAAGGAAATCGCATGAACGAGAAAAAAACCATAGTGCCAGATTATCGTCTTGATATGGTCGGTGAGCCTTGTCCTTATCCTGCGGTGGCAACATTAGAAGCGATGCCGTCACTGAAAAAAGGTGAGATCCTTGAAGTGGTGAGCGATTGTCCTCAGTCTATTAATAATATTCCCTTAGATGCGAAAAACTACGGTTATACCGTATTAGATATTCAGCAAGATGGGCCGACAATACGCTATTTAATTCAAAAATAGCGGCGGAATAATTGATAAAAAAACAGCCTGATCATAGCGTGAGATAGGCTGTTTTTTTGTACTATGATATCGGGTGATAAAATTACTCGGCTTCACCACCAAGTACTTCGATAACCCTTTCAATTAGCGCGCTTAGTTCACCTGTCATTAAGACAAAATCGGCATCAAAACGCTGGGCAAAATCGGCTTTATCAATATCATCGTTTTGCTCACGCAAGGTATCACTAAATTTAATGCGCTTGATAGAGCCATCATCACAAAGCATGAATTGCAGGCGATCTTCCCAATCAAGAGAAAGTTTGGTGACAAACTTACCGGCTTCAATATGAGTGGCAATTTCATCAGAGACAAGCTCTTGTTTCTTACAACGTATCACGCCACCTTCTTCTAATACCGCTTTAAGCTCGGCTTCATCCATTAATGTAAAACCAGCAGGGAGTTCACCGGAACGAACCCATTGTGTCATTTTTGATTCGACAGACTCATTAAAATTGAGTGGCACCACGGGTAGCGAACCTAATGTTTTACGCAATAAGGCTAAATTATCTTCGGCACGTTTTGCACTACCTGAATCAACAATCACTAATTGCTTATCTAAATCTAACCAAATAAAGGTTTGTGAGAATTTGCTAAATGCGCGAGGAAGTAACGTGTGGACAACTTCATCTTTTAATGTCGCTTTTTCGGTTTTCTTTAATTTACGACCTTGTTCACCCTCTAACTTTTCAACTTTATCTTGTAGCGCTTGCTTAATGACGGTGGCGGGGAGGATCTTATCTTCTTTCCGTGCGCACATCATGACTTGTTTACCTGCAACATGGATAAGTGCTTCGCCACGATCACCCATAGGTGAAACCCAACCCGTTTTGGTCATATCTTGGCTACTACAAGGGGTGAATGCTAATGAAGCCAGCTGTTGTTCTAACTCATCCATTGACAGCGCTATCTCTTTATTTAAGCGATAGACCAAAATATTTTTAAACCACAGCATCTGACATTCCCCTTAATCATGATTAACAGCAATATGATACTGAATGTTAGCAGTATCTAAAAGGTAATATCCTTTAAAAGAAATTTATTATCGGCTCACAGTATAAAAACAGTGTTCAAGCTGAATCGAATAATTAGTAAAATTACTTTATGAAAATGAGTTTTATTCTTATTTGTTGCTAATTAACTTATCGTTTTACGGGAGAAATAATCTAAATCTCAAGAATTGTCGTAATGTGATAATTATCACGTAGTTGGGTTTTTATCCTATTTTTGAACGCTTTCTTTGCAACACTTTCAGATTTATCTCTGCATTAATTTACAAAAGAAAATTTATCTTGACGATTTGATGTGATTTTTATCACAGTTTTAAGAAAAAGTAACAGGTTGTTTTTCATGGTAACGATGGTGATCTAAATCACAAATATAAATATTTTTTTGCGGAAAATTGACAAAAACGCATAAATAGCCTTTTTATGTTAACTATGGTTATAGTTTAGCTTTAGTTATGATTAATAGAATCCGTCGTTCATAAACAAACATTGATTAGAGATTGTAATTAAACCTTACTCTTGTCCTATCTTGGTTGATATTTTTAGTTAATTATCCTTATAAAGTGTGTAGGTCATTCATTACTGCGAGTTAAATTGTAGTTAAATTTATTTTTAAGCTTATTTAAATAACAAGTAAATATAAAAATAGAAAATTATAGAATTGAGATAATAATATTTAAATCTTTAGGGTTATTTATTTAGTGGTTAAAAATAATACGTCCTTTTAAATATATTAAATAGCAAGGTAAATTTTTTTATTAGCAAAAACATTAGCTATGTAACAAAATGAAATATAAAAGAAAAATTAAAAAATGGTATTTTGAAAAAGTTGATTAAGTTCAAAAAATACGTATCTTTAAGCTTAATTGTGAAGCTCATCACTTAGGTATGTAACCATGAAAATATACTTTGATGTAATTGTGGGCTATATCACGAAAGTTAGGCTTTTTTTTGAGTAACATGCCAGCGAAAATTCAATGCTCTACTCGATTCGTGGATAGAAATAAAAGCAATGCCCTTATTTAAATAGTAATGAGGACATTATTTTTGTGTCTTATTGGTGAATATCTCTGTGTCAAGGAAATTAAAGCCTGTAAGAAAATTAAGTAGAGTAATAATAGCAGTTATAAAAATGAACGGTTGTAAAAGCGATTTTCTTGTTTGAGATCCGTGGCGGCGGCTCTTTGAACTGAAATCAGGGTTAATCATAGACGGCGGTATTATTTTTAACCTTAGAAAGAAAATCATAAAACTATAGAAAATAGATGGGTATTTTAATCATGAAAAGCTTAAAGCCTTTAGCAGCGCTGGTAGGTTTATTGGTTCTGTCGGGATCTGCAAACGCAGTAAATGTGTACAACGATAAAGGTACACGTTTTGATGTTAACGGTCAGTTCCGTTTAAAAACGCAAGTGACAAGTAAAGATCATGAAATGCGTATGCGTGATGATGGTAGCCGTATCGGTTTCTTTGGTTCCCATGAACTGACTAACGATATCAAAGTGTTTGGTAAGTTAGAGTGGGGTTCAGATACTCAAAAAACCAACAGTGATAACAAATACACTAACTTTGAGCTGTACAACCGCGTTGGCTATGTCGGTTTTTCTCATCGTGATTATGGGCAAATCCAATTTGGTCGTACTTATATCCCAATTGACTGGGTGAAAAAATCAAGCTACGGCTATGGTAATACAGGGGTATTTTACTTTAGTGATGTATTAAGTCGCTCTGTCGGTAGCCAAAGTAATGGTGTTGGTAAAAACAACTTTATGACCCGTTTACCACAAACTATCTTTATTGAAACAAACCGTTATGAAGGTTTTAAATTAGCAGCAACTTTAACGGGTAAAGATGGTAAAGATGAGAAAGATGGCAAACCAGGCGATCGTAAACAAGGCGATATTCGTCACGCTTACTCTATTGTTGGTTTCTATAAATCAACCTTTGGTTTAGAGTTTGATGGTGGCTATTCATCAGCAACTGGTGAACAAAACTTTTACGATGGTCCTAATAAAGGTAAGCAACCAGAGAACAGTATCTTAGCATTCGGTGCTGAATACTTTTTCCCAGGTCGCGAATTCTCTATCGGTATCGACTATGGACAATCTCGTGGCAAAAACTCAAGCAACGTAATTGCACAAGGAGAGGCACCAACAAGCTCATATTCAGTTAAAGGCGATTGGAAAGCGAATTTATATGGTGTTGGTGTGAAATGGCACTGGGATCGTATCGAAAGTGGTATGTATGCGGGTTATTACCTGCGTGATGGCGATGCTAACACTTTCAACTACAAAAAAGAAACCTATACTGTGGGTGTAGATAAACGTTTTGCGGTATCTAAATACAACAACTTACGTTTATTCGCTGAAATGGCATATGATGATGCTCGTAGCGAAAACCCAGCTTATGAAGATAAAAAACAATATATCTTTGAAACTGGTATGCGTCTGTACTTCTAGTTTTATCAAAGCAAGTATTGTTTGACAGAAGTAATAAAAGGAGAGCAACTGTGCTCTCCTGTTAACCAATATATAAGGGGTGTGTAATGGTTAAGAATGTGTTGAAAATCTCAACATTAGCAATGTTGGTCGCATTCAATGTGAATGCTGCGACAGTCGATCTCCGTATTATGGAGACTTCGGATGTTCACAGTAACTTAATCGACTTTGACTACTTCAAAGACAAACCAACAGAACAGTTTGGTTATGTTCGTACGGCGAATTTAATTAAAGCCGCGAAAGCTGAAGCAACCAATGCGATTTTAGTGGATAACGGTGACTTGATCCAAGGTAGTCCACTGGCTGACTATCAAGCAGCTAAAGGCTTAGAGAAAGGGGAAGCTCATCCAGCGCACCAGTTAATGAATACCATGGGGTATACCGTAGGTAACTTTGGTAATCATGAATTTAACTATGGTTTAGATTACCTGAAAAAAGCCATTGCGGGCGCTGAATTCCCATATATCAATGCCAATATCATGGATGCGAAAACAGGCAAAAACTATTTCACACCTTATATCATTGTTGATACACCAGTAAAAGATCGTGATGGCAAAGAGCACACTATCAAGATTGGTTATATCGGCTTTGTACCACCACAGATTTTAATCTGGGATAAAGCCAATCTGGATGGAAAAGTCGTTGTCAATGATATTACAGAAACAGCGAAAAAATTCGTTCCTCAAATGAAAAAAGAGGGTGCGGATCTGATTGTGGCTATCCCTCACTCTGGTTTCTCTTCTGAACCTTATAAAGCTATGGCTGAAAACTCAGTCTATTATCTGAGTGAAGTTGATGGCATTAACGCTATTATGTTTGGTCATGCTCACGGCGTATTCCCAAGTAAAGAATTTGAAGGCATTAAAGGTGTTGATGTTGCTAAAGGCACTGTAAATGGTGTTCCAGCAGTAATGCCAGGCCAATGGGGTGATCACTTAGGTGTTGTCGATATGGTTATCAATAACGACAGCGGCAAATGGGTGATGACCCAAGCAACAGGTGAAGCGCGTCCTATCTTTGATAAAGCAAACAAAAAAGCATTAGTTGAACGTGATGCCGAGTTAGCGCAAATCATTGAAAAAGCACACCAAGGTACTCGTGATTTCGTCGGAAAACATATTGGTAAAGCGTCAGCTAATATGTATAGCTTCTTAGCTTTAGTACAAAGTGATCCAACGGTACAAATCGTTAACGATGCACAGGTTGATTATACTAAACACTTTATTCAAGGTGATCCGAACTTAGACGGCCTGCCAGTATTAGGTGCAGCAGCACCATTTAAAGCCGGCGGACGTAAAAATGCACCTGCAGACTTCGTTGAAGTAGAAAAGGGTGACTTAACATTCCGTAACGCAGCAGACTTATATCTGTATCCAAATACATTAGTGGTTGTAAAAGCAACCGGTGCAGATGTTGTTGAGTGGTTAGAATGTTCAGCGGGTATGTGGAACCAAGTTGATCCTAATTCAACTAAACCACAATACTTAATCAACTGGGATGGTTTCCGTACTTATAACTTCGACACTATCAGTGGCGTAGAGTATAAAGTTGATTTAACTCAGCCTGCTAAATATGACGTTGATTGCCAAGTTGTCAATAAAGATGCAAACCGTATCAAAAATGTCACTTACCAAGGCAAACCTATCGATCCTAAAGCAACTTTCTTAATTGCAACCAATAACTATCGTGGATACGGTGGTAAATTTGCGGGTACAGGTGAAAGCAATATCGCCTTTGCATCACCAGATGAAAACCGTGCAATTTTAGCTTCTTATATTGCTAAGCAAACGAAAGAAAATGGCGAAGTTGCAACAAAAGCTGCGAATAATTGGTCTTTCTTACCGATTAAGACAGATAAACAATTAGATGTTCGCTTTGAAACTTCACCAAGTGAAAAAGCCGCTAACTTTATTAAAGATTTTGCTCAGTATCCAATGACCTTTGTGGAAAATGACGATATCGGTTTTGCAATTTACAAAATCGACCTAACTGAGAAGAAATAATCTTATAGACCTGTCCATTCGGGCAGGTCGTTCTCATGTTTTGGCGTGAAAGAGGGTAGTTATTGCTCTTTAAGGGGATTTTATGCGCTTTATAAAGCTATTACCTGCTATTTTAGCTGTTATTTTAGCGGGTTGTGTGACACAAGCACCTGAAGTTAAACAACCATTAAAACCGCAAGCAAAATTAGTTGAAGGCGTATCTTGTATTTTACCTGATGCACCTACTGCCAATTATGACTATATTGCGACAAATGATCGTTATGGTCAAAATAGTAAAGCATCAACAGATTACTTTAAATTAGCCATTAATTACTCACCGGCTTTTTGTGATTATAAAAAAAATAATATTAAGCGTTTAAATAACGATAACGAAAAAGAGCGTGCTAAACGCGAATTCGATAAATTTGAAATCCAGTGTTTCTCAGATAATAAATTTGGCTGGATTGTTCATGGGCTATGGGCTGAAACCTGCGATGGTAAATCATGGGATGAATGCCGTGACTGGAAAGACATACGCAAGCATCCTCGTTTATGTAAAGGGGATTTACCACCATTAGAATACTCAGCGATTAAACCTTACTTATGTTCATCACCGGGTATCGATTTATTGCAAGGTGAATGGGAAAAACATGGCGTTTGTGCCTTTGATACGCCAGAAGCATTCTTTGGTCAGCAACAAGCGTTATTTGACGCATTAGTGTTACCAGAAGGCCGCCCTTCAAATAGTGAATTGATTAAGTTCTTAAAAGAAAATAATCCATCATTGAAGGATAAAGAAATTCAAATTAATCGAGATGAATTCTATATTTGTTATAGCAAAGATTTCGAAGTGATTGATTGTCCGAAACGTGAATATTGATCTAGGGATAAAACTTAAATGAACCATAAATATAAACTCGTAGCCCTTGCAGTAAGCTCCGTCTTATTAGCAGGTTGTGCTAAAAATTATGACGAAGCGAACGTCGTTGATGTCCGTGTGATTGCACTCAATGACTTCCATGGTGCATTAAAAGCACCAGGTCCAAACAAGCCTGGTGGTATTGAGCATATGGCTACGCTGGTCAAAGAGCTGAAAAAAGATAACCCAAATAATATTGTGGTAGCTGCCGGTGATATGGTTGGTGCTAGCCCACTGTTATCTTCAATGTTCCATGATGAGCCAACTATTGAAGCGCTGTCATTAGCAGGTTTAGAAGCAACTTCAGTGGGTAACCACGAATTTGATAAAGGTATGGGTGAGTTACTGCGTAAGCAAAACGGTGGTTGCCATCCAGTTACAGGTTGTCAAGGTCCTACTGAATTTAAAGGTGCTGATTTCCAATATTTAGCGGCTAACGTGACTGTTAACGAAACAGGTAAAACGTTATTCCCTGAATATGTGATTAAAGAGTTCAATGGTATTCCGGTTGCCTTTATTGGTTTAACTTTAGAAGGTACTGCGGCTATCGTGACACCAAAAGGAACTGAAGGTTTAAGCTTCCACAATGAAGCAAAAACAATCAACGCTTTAGTGCCTAAGTTACAAGCTCAAGGTGTACAGGCGATTGGTGTTCTGATCCACGAAGGTGCTGCACAGCGCCGTGATGGTGGTCCAGTAAATATCAACGCATGTAATGGTATTACAGGTAAAGTACTTGGTGTGGTTGAACAATTAGATCCAGCGGTTGACTTTGTTGTAACGGGTCATACTCACCAAGCTTATAACTGTACTATTAACGGTAGATCAGTGACTTCTGCACAATCTAATGGCGCCATGTTAACGCGTATCGACCTGAAATTAGATAAAACAACGAAAGATGTTGTTGATGTAGAAGCGCGTAATATTTGGGTTGATAACCGCAAATATGAAAAAGATCCTGCTGTCACTAAACTGTTAGAAGCTTACGAGAAAATTGCTACACCATTAGCGAACCGTATTATTGGTAAACTAGAAGGTAACTTAACCAAGCAAACTAACGATGCGGGCGAATCGGGTCTAGGTCAAGTTATTGCTGATGCCCATTTATATACGGCAAAACCAAAAGATATGGGTGGCGCACAAATCGCCTTAATGAACAGTGGCGGTATTCGTGCTGATATGACGGGTGGTGATGTTTCTTATAACGCTATTTATACCGTACAACCATTCTCTAATGTACTGTTAACACAAACATTAACGGGTGAGCAGATCAAACGCTTATTAGAGCAACAGTGGGATCGTTCACGTCCACAAGTATTAGCGGTATCGGGTAATTTCCAATATACATGGGACAGCAAAGCACCTGTTGGACAACGTGTGATTGTTGAATCAATGCGTATTGATGGTAAGCCTGTGGATATGAAAGCGAATTACCGTGTAGTTGCAAATGAATACTTAGCAACAGGTGGTAGTAACTTCTCTGTACTGAAAGAAGGTAAAGATCCGGTTTACAGCGTGCCAGATGTTGATGCAGTAGTGAAATACTTTGCTGAGCAGTCACCTATTGCTCAACCAAAAGCGAACAACATTACTCGTAAATAACATATTTTCATACGCCTTGTGAAAATAGCACCTCTTACGAGAGGTGCGTAACTAAATAAAGAGAGCAAAGTGTTGAACACAAAGGGTCCATCCCTACCTTTGTATTCATTACGCACTTTGCTCTTTTTTATGTTTTTTTACTCATGGGTTGCCAATAAGCTGGAACTGTATTTATTACATATAGGCTCTCATGAAAATTTTTATTGCTCCCTTTATTATTTGTCGAGGGCAAAAAAAAGCCCACAGAGGCTGTGGGCAAGGAATGAAAATAAAAAGAGGGTATTTGGATCAGATGTCTATATTAAAGTCTATTATTTGAAGATTTTAAAACGAGCGTCATCTTCAATATAATTTTTCTCACTTGCTTCTTGTTCGATAGAGCCAAAGACCATTTGTGCTCTTAATTTCCAATGGCGAGGAATATCCCAAGTTGCGTGAACCTCATCATCAATAATTGGATTGTAGTGTTGCAGTGATGCCCCTACATTTTCAGCCGCAAGGGCAGTCCAGACAGAAAGCTGAGCCATACCACTGGCTTGCTCTGACCAAACAGGAAAGTTTTCAGCATACAGTGGGAACTGCTCTTGAAGCCCTTTAACGATATCAGTATCTTCAAAATAAAGGATGGAACCTGCACCGGCAGCAAAGCTATTAATTTTGGCTTCTGTTGCGCTAAATGCATCCGCAGGGACTAATTTTTTCAGAGTATCTTTAACGATATTCCATAGTTTCTGATGTTGTTCACCAAATAAAACAACAACACGAGAAGTTTGTGAGTTAAATGCGCTAGGGCTTTCTTTAACCGCTTCTTTGATAATAGTGGCGACTCTGTCTTCGCTAATAGGCAGTTGATTACCTAAATGATAAATTGTTCTACGTTTTTTCATTAATTCTGTGAATGCGTTAGACATGCTTATCTCCTTGATAAATATAAGCGTTTAAAGCTGTTTAGCCTGAGCTAATCTATGCACATACTATAGACGCTGTGGGTGATTTATTGATATCTAAAAATTTTAACCACTTACATCAAATTATTAGAGCTAGTCTTTAACTGATTGATTTTCATTGCTCTTATTACCATATCTAAACTCTGGTGCTAGCTGACTTATCCCTAAACCCCCCGCTTTTTTCACTTTTATTTGTACCGGAATACGCTCTTTCATCGCTTCAACATGACTGATCACACCAATAATTTTGCCAGAAGCATTAAGGCTATCTAAGGCATCTAAAGCAATATCTAGTGTATCAGGATCGAGAGTGCCAAAGCCTTCATCTAAAAAGAGTGACTCAATTTGCGTCTTATTACTGACTAAATCAGATAACGCTAAGGCAAGGGATAAGCTGACTAAAAAACTTTCTCCACCAGAAAGTGTACGTGTATCGCGTAGAGCATCTGCTTGCCATGTATCGGCAATCTGTAATTCAAGGCTACCTGTCGTTTTGCGTTGTAAAAAGTAACGACCATGTAGTTTTTCTAAGCGACGATTAGCCAGATAGATAAGATGGTCGAGGGTTAACCCTTGGGCAAAGCGACTAAATTTATCACCAGATGCAGAGCCAACTAACTCATTTAAATAACTCCAATCATCATAATGCGCTTGCTGTTTGGCTATTTGCGCTAATAGTGTTTGTTGCTCTATCCGTTTTTCATCATCTTGGCGTAATTGTATTTGCAGACTAAATAGTGTTTCTTGCAACGCTTTGTGTTGCTTTGCTAAGTCGTCTAAATGGATATTACATTGCTCAGCAGTACATTGTGTTGAGAGTAATGGTTGTTGTAATAAATGTTGTTGATAGGCTTTTTCTTGAGTCTCAAGGCGCGTTTTTTCTTGTAAAAGTTTATCAAGTCGCTGTTTTTGCTGCTCTTGCAGACGTGTTCTTTCCTCTACCGATAATAGAGAGGCTAAAAAGTCATTTTCATCGGCAAAAAGACTCTCTTTTAACGCGTGTTGATAGTGTTCAGTGGCTTGTTGTGCTTGTGTTATTGCTCGTTGTAGGGCTTTTTCATTCTCTTGATATTGGCCAATTAATTGATTAAGTCGGTTTTCTAGTTGGTTTTTTTCTTGAGTATATTGCTCAATCTGGGTTTGTAAAAATTGGCTATGTTTATCAAGTTCACTGCGTACCTGCTCTACAGATTGTGAACCAAATAAGGCTTGTCGTTGATCCTGCCATTGTGTTTGTTGGTGCTGTTGTTGGCTTAATTTTGCCAATAGTGCCTCAAGCTCAGCCTGTTTTTCTGCTAAATAACGTTTTTTTTCATTTTGCGTCACTTGCTGCTCACGTAGGCTTTGTTGTAATAGCTGAAGCTCTTTTAACTGACTTTGATATTGCTGGTGCTCTTGTTGACGAGCCGCCAACCATGGCGTGAACTGCTCAAATTCAGGGAGTGTATAGCCTTGTTTTTCAATCGCTGACTGAATATGTTGTGCTAATTGTTGTTGCTGTTGGTGCAAGTGCTCGCTTTGTTGCTGATAGGTTTTGATTGTTTTTTGCAAATAATCTAAATCATTTTGCTGTTGCTTAACCGATTGTTGTTGTTGATTAAATTGCTCTTTTGCATTGAGAAAATGCGTATTCTTTTGATGTGTTTGGGCTTCTAATTGCTGATAACTGTCAAGTTTTTCTGTGAGAATAAGCTCTTGCTGATTTAATGATTGTTCTAATGTCAGTAAGTTATCTGCATCATCAACTAACGGTAAATGGTGTGCTTGTGCTAACGTCTGCCACTGTTGGGTCAGTACGCTATTTTCTTGGGTTAACTGAGCGATATTGTCACTCAAGGTGCTATTTTGTGAGCCATAGTTTACCAGTTGAGTTCGCTGTTCGGCTAAGGTGACGGTGAGTGAATGCACCTGCTGTTGTAATGCTTCTAAACGTAGCTTTGTCTCATCTGGTTTGATGTCATGATAGGTTTCTACATAAGGATGTTGTGTTGAGCCACATAGAGGACAAGGTTTATCTTTCAGTAAACGTGCGCGTTCTTGCTCATATTCGGCGACTTTTTGTAGCAAAAGATAGTTGTCATTTAAATCTTTAAGATGTTGTGCTTTCTCTTTTAGTACCAGATCATTTTCTGCAATCGTTTGGGTTAGAGTCGCTATTTTTTGCTGATTTTCACTCAATGTAGTTTGATAATGTTGCTGCTCTTTGCCATTACGTTGTAATTGAGTGTGTAAATTTATAATTTTTGCCAATGCATTTTTTTGCAGATTAATTTGTTGTAATCGCGGTTTTATTTCATCGGGTTTGTCTGCTTTTTGACGCGCTTCCAATTGTGTTTGATAAGATTGTAGTTGCTGTTGCTGTAAATTAAGTTGCTCTTGTTGGGTGGCTAATGTTTGGGTAGCTTGTTGTAATGCTTTTTCCAAACTTATGACTTTTTCCTGCTCTGCTGTTTCTCGTTTTTGGTTGGCAAGATATTGGTTTGATATTTCATTATATTGCTGAAAATAGTGTTGCCATAAGGGTAGATTTTCCGCAAGTTGTGCATGATAGGCGTGTTGTGTTAAGTCGTTATTTAATTGATTAACTTGTTGTTGTGTGGTGATTAATTTTTTCTCGGCTAACTGAGAATGTTGCAGATATTCAGCGCATATTTTTTCTAATTTATGCTTGTGTTGGTTATTAGTACTAATTTCTTGTTGTAACAGCACCAATTGATTATCTAAAGGCAGTACCTTCTCACGAATTAACTGTAAAGTGTGCTGTTTTTTCTCATGATGCGTTTTTAATTGTTCATGAAAGTCTGCCAATTTTTTATTGATAGGTAGGCTTTGTTGTTCAATAGCCTGTTTTTCTGTTTTTAAGCTTGTTAACTGTGTTGCTAAATAGTTTTGCTCTGTAAGACGACGATTTTTTTCATCATAAAGAGGGCGAATTTTTTCTGCTGGCTCATTTTTTTCTAAGCGTTGAATATCGGGTTGAGCAATAATTAATGCCTGTTGAGCCTCATAGAGTCCCGCTTGGGCTGATTGTTGTTGCTGCTGAATTTCTAGCGCTTTTTCTTGCCATTGCTTAGCAACTTGGTATTCCTGTTGCTCTTTTTGTAACCTTGTTACTTGTGCTTGAATATTGGCTTGTTGTGTTAATAGCTCTTGGCGTGTTGTTGCATCCAATAATGCCATCATTTGAGCTTGTTGTTTTAGCGTGTTTAAAGCCTGCTCTTCTTCGCGCCAATGTTTAAAAATTGTTTGTGAAATATGGCGATAGATATCTGTACCAGTAAGCTCTTCAAGTAGCTCTGCACGAGATTTGTCATCAGCGTTGAGAAATGCAGCAAATTGCCCTTGTGATAACAACATGGATTTAGTGAAACGATCGAAATCTAATCCGGTGATCGAGATTATTTTTTCTTTTACTTGGCTAATTTTATTGGCTAAAACTTTATCTTCACCGCCTAAACGATTAATTTTTGCTAACTCAGCCTGTGGGGCTTGTAAGTTTCCCTCTTCTTTATAATTCGCACGACGTTGTTCCCAAAATGCCCGATAGGCAACCCCTTTAACTTCAAATTCCACTTCAGCTAAACATTCTGCAGTGTGACGAGTCATTAATTCATTTTGAGATTGGGTTACTTTATCTAAGCGTGGCGTTCTGTGATATAAGGCTAAACTAATTGCATCTAAGAGCGTGGTTTTACCCGCACCTGTCGGGCCTGTAATGGCAAATAGCCCATTGCTAACAAAAGGCTCTTGATCAAAGTTAATTTTCCATTCGCCTTTGAGTGAGTTAATGTTTTTAAAGCGCAGACTTAAGATTTTCATCGTGCGTTGTTATCCTCTTGCTCTGCCATTTCAACCGCTTGCTTAAAGAGTGTGGTTAACCGTGTTTTGTCTTCCTCGGTTTCAAACTGGTGTTGAGCTAAGCGCCTTTCAAATACATCATATACAGTCAGTTCAGTTAGGGTTTCTTTCTCATTTTGCATCAGTGCTTGATGTTGTTTTCTCGCTCTTCTTAATACGATCACTTCAAAGAGTGGCGATTGAGTTAGCTCTTGAATACGGTTTTGAATATCACTGAGATAATCTTGAGTTGAAACTTCAATATCTAGCCAAATCGTGGTATCCATTTCATTATATTGTGTTGCTAACTTTTCGAGTTGTGTGGCAATTTCTTGTAACGAGCCTGAAAGAGTGCGTAATAGCTGAAACTCAGGGATGGGTAATAGTGTCATTTCCGCTAATTTATCTTGCTCAAAATCGATAAGACAAACACTTTTCTGTTGTGCACTTTCATCAAAACTTAATGGAATAGGTGAACCACTGTAGCGAATATGACCCGATTTATTGACGCACTGTGGACGATGAATATGACCAAGGGCGATATAGTCAAATGGAGGAAATAG
Source organism: Proteus sp. HMSC14B05 (assembly GCF_001808035.1). Classification (NCBI taxonomy): domain Bacteria; kingdom Pseudomonadati; phylum Pseudomonadota; class Gammaproteobacteria; order Enterobacterales; family Morganellaceae; genus Proteus; species Proteus sp. HMSC14B05. The sequence goes on from NZ_KV792000.1 coordinate 194,684, forward strand.
GGTTGCGTTAAAGGCTTCTAATGTGCCGATATAAATTTCACGTACCGAATCGCTAACACTGGCGCCTATCGTTGTCAGATGCCCTGTGGCAATGATAGGGATGTTAACATTGAGTTGTTTTCGTAAGTCGAGCGCGGCTTGATATTGGCGTTGATAATAATCTGCGATCGCTTCTTTTAAAGCGCCCTGTTTGTCTGCTCCCGATTGCCCACTTTTGCTATTTATCATATCTCTAGGGCGTAAATAGGGGATTGCACAAAGTAATGCTCCAGGTGTGTGATTTTTTTGATAAAGAATAATAGGGGCTTGTGGGGTTTCAGTGTGAACATTAGCAATGACGGTGGTATTTAAACACGCTAACAGTGATTTAGATTCATTTAGCGTTGCCACAGAATCATGATTACCCCCTAAAATAATCAGTTGGCACTGAGTATCTCTTATTGCGACGACAAATCGATTATAAAGCTCTCGGGCATAACTGGGGGGGGAGCCAGTATCAAAGATATCCCCTGCAACAATAACTGCATCAACTTGTTGTTCACGGATTTGTGCTAATAGCCAATCGAGAAATTGTTGGTGCTCTTGGGCGCGAGTTTTTGTAAAAAAATATTGTCCTAAATGCCAATCTGAGGTGTGAATAATCCGCATTGCTATCCCTTAATGTTAACTGCCGTCAGTATAGCGCACCTTACTTTTTTAGTGAAAATCCACCTATGAGCTACGTATTTTGAGTGAAATTACACCAATTTTAGCCTTATTTACCTTAACAATGACACTGTATTCCAGTATTGTCATAGTCAGTCATAAATCTGTCATAAAAGTGCCTCATAATCATTATGACCCTCTATATAAATAACACAGGATAGAGTATGGCAAGGCGTATTCTTGTTGTTGAAGATGAAACCGCAATTCGAGAGATGATCTGTTTTGTATTAGAGCAAAATGGTTTTCAGCCTATTGAAGCTGAGGACTATGATACTGCATTGAGTTTTCTGATTGACCCTTACCCTGATCTGGTTTTATTAGATTGGATGATCCCCGGAGGCTCGGGTATCCAAGTGATTAAACAGATGAAGCGTGAAAATAATACCCGTGATATTCCTATTATTATGCTAACAGCAAAAGGGGAAGAAGAAGATAAAGTCAAAGGTCTCGAAACAGGCGCAGACGACTATGTGATTAAACCTTTTTCGCCTAAAGAGCTGGTGGCTCGGGTAAAGGCTATTTTACGACGATTGTCACCGATGTCGGCAGAAGATGTGATTGAATTTAATGGATTAAGTCTTGATCCTGTTTCACATCGAGTTACCAGTCAAGATAAACCCATTGATATGGGGCCTACCGAATTTAAACTTCTCCACTTTTTTATGACCCATCCCGAACGTGTATATAGCCGAGAGCAGTTGCTAAACTATGTTTGGGGCACCAATGTTTATGTCGAAGATCGTACTGTCGATGTACATATTCGTCGATTGCGTAAAGCTATAGAGCAAGATGGCCATGACCGAATGATACAAACGGTACGAGGAACGGGATATCGTTTCTCTGCTCGATTTTGAGTTGATAAGGGAGTAATTAACTGGTGTTAGAACGACTCTCATGGAAAGCCCTCGTGTGGGGGCTATTTCTATTTTGTTTACCTGCCTTTGTATTATCACTATTTATCGGCCACCTTCCTTGGTTGCTCGTGGTCTCATTACTGAGTGCCTTGATATGGCACGCCTATAATTTAATGAAATTATCTAAATGGTTATGGCTCGATAGATCGGTATTACCCCCAGAAGGGAAAGGGGGCTGGGAGCCTATTTTTTATGGTATACGACAAACACAGCAACGTAACCGTAAACGCCGTCGAGAATTAGGTGATTTAATTAAGCGTTTTCGTAGCGGGGCGGAGAGCCTACCAGATGCCGTTGTGATGATCACTAATGAAGGAAATATCTTTTGGTGTAATAGTCTTGCTCAGCATCTTCTAGGCTTTCGTTGGCCTGATGATAATGGACAAAATATTTTTAATTTATTGCGCTATCCCGATTTTTTACATTATTTCACCGTCGCCGATTTTAGCCGCCCTTTAACTATTGCATTAAATAATGGTGCTATTGTTGAATTTCGGGTGATGCCTTATGCGGATGATCAACGTTTAATGGTTGCTCGCGATGTGACCGAGAAGAATAAGTTAGAAAATTCGCGACGTGATTTTTTTGCTAATGTGAGCCATGAATTAAGAACACCTTTAACGGTTATTCAAGGCTATCTTGAGATGATGGAAGAGAATACCGCAGAAAACCCGGCTGAACATAAAGTGATTAAGACCATGCAAGAGCAAGCAAAGCGTATGGACTTATTAGTACAACAACTGTTACAGCTTTCACGTATTGAATCTGCGCCTCATATTGATTTGAACACGGTTGTCGATATGCCTGCGCTATTAAGCGTGCTTGAGCATGACGCGCACTCATTAAGCCAAGAACAACAAAATATCATCTTTGATATTGACCATAAATGGGCTGTTCGTGGTAATGAAGAGCAATTGCGTAGTGCCGTATCTAACCTTGTCTATAACGCCATAAATCATACCCCTGAGAGTACGACTATTCGCGTGAGTTGGAAAAAAGTACCACAAGGTATGTTGTTTAGTGTGTCAGATAATGGGCCGGGTATCAGTGCTGAACATTTAACGCGCTTAACCGAACGTTTTTATCGTGTAGATAAAGCGCGCTCCCGCCACACCGGTGGTACAGGGCTTGGATTGGCGATTGTCAAAAAGTCCTTACAACATCATCACTCAATACTGAATATTGAAAGTAAAGTCGGTGTAGGAAGCACTTTTTCTTTTATCATGCCGCAAACATTGTTAACAGAAAAAAAATAATTTCGTTTTTATTCTTATTTTATTAGTACCTTTATTACCTATTTTTAAAAGAGGTGATAAAGGTATTTTTGTCATATACCCATCAAATCAATATCAATAAAATCTAATATCGTAGCGTTAAATTTTAATATTATTAATTAATGGGAACTTTAATTGATGGCTAGATTGCCGTTTGGTGAGTGAAAAATATACAAATCATATCGGGGATAATTGGCGATATATAACAGTTATCACTGGCCTGAAAAAATACTTTAGATGATTATTCTGCTTTTTAGATCAGCTATTGCCTTTTTTCATTATAAAAGTTTTACTTGTGAGCAGTTATCGGCGCTTTTTTCTATTTAATATGTAATTGCTCTGTGTAAAATGATTATTCTTAAATATTATTCTGAATAACCCATCATGAAGCAAAATAGATACTGCTGATATTTTTGTTGTATTTACTTTATATAGTAAATGTAAATTAACCATCTAATAACGATATATTAACAAATCTTATGGCACATCGATTAACTTCCAGAGACATTCTGGCATTAGGTTTTATGACTTTTGCTCTATTTGTTGGAGCAGGGAATATTATTTTTCCCCCGATGGTGGGGTTGCAATCAGGGGAGTTTGTTTGGACTGCGGCCATTGGTTTTTTGCTAACCGGAGTTGGCTTACCTGTGCTAACAGTGGTGGCATTAGCGAAAGTGGGAGGGGGAATTGAAGCATTAAGCACCCCCATTGGTAAATCTATGGGACTTTTATTAGCAATAGTCGCTTATCTTGCTGTCGGCCCTTTATTTGCCACCCCTCGAACCGCAACGGTCTCTTTTAAAGTTGGCATTGCCCCTTTAGTGGGTGATAGTGATATTGCCTTACTTATTTATAGTGTTATTTACTTTTTAATTGTTATCGGTATTTCACTGTATCCGGGAAAATTACTTGATAGTGTTGGTCACATTCTGGCACCGATTAAAATTTTAGCCTTAGCTGTATTAGGTTTAGCTGCGCTATTTTGGCCAGCAGGAACGCCGATCCCCGCTACACAAGCGTATCAAGATATGGCATTTACCCAAGGTTTTATTAATGGCTATCTTACCATGGATACGTTAGGCGCGATGGTCTTTGGTATTGTTATTGTCAATGCGGCCCGCTCAAGAGGGATTGATAATTCGTCTTTATTAACACGTTATACTATGTGGGCGGGAATTATCGCGGGTGTGTTATTAACGGCGATTTATCTTAGTTTATTTAAGCTTGGTTCTGCTAGCGGCAGCATTATTCCAGAAGCAAAAGATGGCGCAGATATTTTACATGCTTATGTGCAACATACTTTCGGTAATTTTGGTAGTTTCTTTTTAGCTCTGCTTATTTTCTTAGCTTGTATGGTGACCGCGGTAGGTTTAACTTGTGCTTGTGCGGAGTTTTTTAGCCGCTATTTGCCTATTTCTTATCGTACATTAGTATTGATTTTGGCTGTATTTTCCGCGGTAGTCTCTAATCTTGGTTTAAGTAAACTGATTGCGTTCTCCATTCCTGTTCTGGTGATGATTTATCCTCCTTGTATTGTGATTATTCTGATGAGTTTCACTTTACGTTTTTGGCATAATCCAAGCCGTATTATTGCCCCTGCAATGGCAATAAGCTTATTTTTTGGCATTTTTGATGCCATTAAAGCATCCGATCATTTAAAACATTTATTACCGGATTGGGCGGCTAAATTACCATTAAGTGAGCAAGGATTAGCGTGGTTAATTCCTGTATTAGTGACTATTGTTATATGCGCTATTTACGATAAAGTAGCTGGCTCACAACATAAAAAAGTGATCCACTCTGGGATAAACAAATAATTAATTTTAAATAAATAACAAAAAGCGGGAAAGAATTTTTATCCCGCTTAATTTTATGTATTCAATAGACCTCTTTAATAATTTATCTGCCATTCACCAAACTACGCATGATGTTCTTTCTCCTGATCAAGCTTTGCTAAAATTTGTTCGACCTGTTGCTCAAAATCAGCAGGAAGTGGATTTTTGCCAAAAGATAAAAAGGGCTTACGGGCTTGGTAATCAACCGATGAAACAGCATTTCGGCCTTGTTGCATATAGGCATTAAGGAAAGTGATAAAACGGTGGTTTTCACTGTCGGTACTGGTTAGAAAACTGGAGTAGTGGGACACATTGGGGCGATAGAGGAGCGTTTTTAATTGGCCTGTTTTTTCATTAATGCCATATAGTTTAATTGCCAACATATTGCCCGCATAACCAAATTGCGCCTCTTTATAGCGGGTTAAACGCACTTTTCCCATGCCATAGCTATACAGTATTCCTCTTTGCCTATCAGCAATAAGGTACACAGGAGGTGTAAAGAAAGAGAGATAGCCAAATAGCCATAAAAAACCGGGGAAAAAAATTAGCCAGCCGATGACGAGGTATTTATCATATTGGCTATCAATAAAAAATTCACCGGAGTTATACGCTTTTATATACTCCCACCAGCTAATTTTTTCTGTTTCCCAAAAAGGTTGATATTTTAAAATAGATTTACGCTCAATCTCATTTAATGCGTTAATATCTTTATTATTTTCAAATAAATATTGAGACATGCTTTCTAGCTCAGCTTTGGCTCCAATATGCCCTTCCATAAAATTAAATAATGTATAACAAGCCATAACTAAAAGAACGATAAAAAAGGGTATTGTATTGGTGAGTTGGCTATTGCGCTGTGGTGAGTTAATTACACAACGCTGTTGATTAACTGCCTCTAAAAACACTAGCTTTTGAGGTGCTAAAGGATCATCATAGTGATGGCTTTCCGCAATTAATGGTGTGGTTTCTAATTGCTCTGGGTGTTTTGATACTGTGCGTAAATTGGTCATTCCGTACCTTCCTTATCAATTTTACGCATGGTGTTCTTTCTCCTGATCAAGCTTTGCCAGAATCTGTTCGACCTGTTGCTCAAAATCAGCAGGAAGTGGGTTTTTCGCAAAGCAGAATAGTGGTGCTCGTGCATAATAGTCACTTGTGCAGACTGCATCACGCCCTTGTTGCATATAGGCATTAAGAAAAGTAATAAAGCGGTGATCTTCAGTATCACTACTTAATAAAAAACCTGTGTAGTGAGAGACATTGGGACGATATATATGTATTCCTAGCTCACCAGTTTCAGGATGTATATAGAATAATTTAAATGCTAACATTTTACCGGCATAACCGAATTGAGTATCTTCATAACGGGTTGCCATCACAATGCCATCTACATAAGAATATAAGATCTGTCGTTTTCTATCAGCCACCAAATAGGTCATTGGCACAAAGAAAGCAAGGGAGCTTAAGATATATAATCCACTGGGAAATAAAACTAACCATGCGAGGACAAAATATTTGTCATCTTCACTACCTACAAAAAATTTACCTGAATTATATGCTTTGATATATTCCCACCAACTTATCTTTTCCTTTCCAAAGAAAGGTTTATATTTATTTATATCCCTAAGTACAACGCGATCGTTCCCTGTATAATAGGTACTATAATTTTCAATTTCTTTAATATTATTTTCTAAAGTATATTTTGTAATAATATGTCCTTCAATAAAATTAAATAGGGTATAAAACATCATTACTAGTAATACCAAAAACATCGGGACAGTATTCGTGAATCGACCATTGACTTGTGATGATTTAATCTTACATTCTTGGTTGTTGATACTTTGTAAAAATACGAGATCTTTTGGCGGTAAAGGGTCATCATAGTGATGGCTTTCATCTATTAAAGGGGAGGTCTCTAGTTGTTCAGGAACGTTAGATATCGTAAATGGATTACTCATTATTCCATATCCTCATCATGAATACAGCCATATATTTTATCGTCGGGGTTGCCGTTTCGGTAACCTAGTGGTGCTATTTTCCTTTTAAGATGATCTGCTCAGTAGGTGATAAATCAAAGCTCCATAAAGTAAGCTAAGAAAATTTAAGTTGCCCAAATCACTTTGGTCTGAATTCGTCTTGAAAGCAGTTTAAACTATCTAAATATTGTGCGACGAGGCAGAGAAAGATAATATTTGCTTTTTTATCCGCTCTGCATAGATATCATTTTTTGCATAATCTATAAATTCACTAATATTATGTGTTAGGTTGAGAGTTTTATAATACTCGATTGTACGTGAAATTGTCCACAATAGAGTATTAAAGTTCTCTATGTAACACATAAATATTGACTAGGTTGACCTATAGATTGAAAGTACACATAATTTTTCTTTAATACAGTGAAAATATTTATTGCTTAATCTTATGCTGTGCTAATATTGTTTTATTGACCATTTTAGTTCACAAGAAAAATATATGACTGTTGTTTTAACTAATGCATCAATTTTTAATTATACCCAGGTGAATGCCAGCACAATAACTCAAAGTGATTCCTTACCGAGCGAAATAATTATAATATATTATAAAAGCGACTATTAATAGAAAAATTCGGAGTCCAAAATAATGGCTTTTAAATATAAAATAACAATAATCATATTTTTGCTATCTTTTATTTTTTTTATAGTGTATGAGTTTTTTATTCCCGTTAAAGTCATGGAGGTACATAAAGATACGTATACTACCTCTATTCTGGTTGAGGATTTTCCGATAACTGATTATGGAAAAATAATATGGTGGAAAAACAACCAAGATGTTTTAGATAAAAAGTATGATTTATTTAAGGATAAAAATAGTTTATTTTTGATTTCTATATGGAATTACGGTGATGGATATTTAGAAGAAGGAAAATACGATCGATTATGTTTTACTGAAATTAAAAGTAACAAAAAATGTATAGAAAAAGATAAAGTGATGTCAATAATGTATTCTTTAAATGAAGAGGAAATTAGGATAGGTAATTCTGAATATATTAAAGATAAAAATGGTTCTTTTATAAAGAAAGACAAGGATGCTAATACAACTATCACTGCAATTCTTGATTGAAAAATTAGGTTTTAAACCGTTTGTGACCAATATAAAAGCAACTATTAATATAAAAATTCGGAGTCCAAAATAATGGCTTTTAAATATAAAATAACAATAATCATATTTTTGCTATCTTTTATTTTTTTTGTAGTGTATGAGTTTTTTATTCCCGTTAAAGTTATGGGAGTACATAAAGATACGTATACCACCTCTATTCTGGTTGAGGATTTTCCGATAACTG